>NZ_JADEXP010000140.1 GCF_015207065.1 Leptolyngbya cf. ectocarpi LEGE 11479
TTTTCCGCTTCAGCTAAGGCGATTTTATCCTGGAGGGCTTGAATTTCTGATAGTCGCCGTAGCTGATCTTGCAACGAGGCTTGCTCATTTCCTGCAGACTCAGTGGCTAAAATCTCTGGAATCTCGTCAGCAGTGGGTGGATTTTCCAGCCATACCGGTGATTGAAACGTTTGGATTAAATCCTCAAGGTCCGTAATGGCAAGTGCTGTAAACACATCCTTGATATTTCCGTTCTCTACAGAAACGTTGGCATTGTAGGCCAGGGTATCCAAGGCAACGGCGCCATTAAACCGGTAGATACTATCGATGTCTTCGGTGATGCAGTGGCTTGGCAGTGAGCCAGTCATGACCAGACGCTGTGAGCACGCATTCACAATTAGCTCGCCCTGTTCTATAAAGATCTGTCGATCGCGATAGGCGAGCTGTCCGGTTAACTGTTGAGCGTTGAGATATCCCAACCTGGGTTGATCAATAAAGACATCCCCCACGAAGGTTTGACGGTTGAGATCCACAACCCATTCCCCTTGGGAGGAGAGAGTACCCCTGAGACCTCCCCCCAACCGGGCAACGGCGGGTAAGCCCAAGGCTTGAAGAGGCAGATCTTGAAGCGTTGCCCGTAGCACATCGCCATCCGTACGCCCGACGGCCTGGGCTCCTTGCCAACGCACATCAAAGTCTAAATTACGCGGGGTTTGAAAATTAATCGCAATGCCGTCAGCAACGCCGCCAACGGTCACAGGACCATTTTGCCCTTCTAGGTCCACCGCCAGCCCTGTCTGGGGCTGATAGTTTACGGAACCCAGTAGCAGTGGATCAAAAGCAACCTGATTGATAGCAAACTCTGCCAGCCGCAGGGTCCCATTTAGCTGCGGTGAACTGGGTGTACCTACCACCCGACCCTCAAACGAGGCAAATCCGTCTAGGGCCACAGGACTGGGCAATAGGGCCAACGGATAGCGGTCGGCATCAAGGTCCAGAACAAACCCACGAATTCCCTGGAATTGATTTCCCTCCAGCTGGGGCGAGATCACACCTTGAGCAGTGAGCTGAGCGCTACGGGCTTCTTCAATTAATAGCTCTTGCCCCGTCCAGGTAAACTGGCTGCGAAGAGGGGCATCTAACCCTGCTAGCTGGGGTGCTAGCCCCGCCAGACCTGCTGAAAATGTGAGATCGCCGTTGCCTTGCAGACTATCTAAGGCCAGGGCGTCCAAGCGTCCTGCTAGACTCACAGTGCCGCTGGTATTGCCGCGCAGCTGGGGAGAAAACTGGCCCAAACCTAACGCGTTGAGGGTGGCATCGGTGCGCCAGCCACCGTCTCGCAGTTCAACATCCCCCTGCACAGAACCGTCCGCTAGCTGCAGACTATAGTTTCCAAGGGCTAGTAAATTTTCTAAAGAAGCGCCCTGGAGGGGGCCAGCTAGGGCCACATCGGCATTGAGATTGCCGGGTAAGGTCTGAGCTATGCCTAATGTTTGCAGATCAACGTTATTGGCAACGATGTTGGCCTGCCAGCTATCGTTGCCGACCTTGCCATTTCCAGTCAAGGTGCCTGCACCTACCTGCACTAACGCTTGGGGAATGGTCAGACCGCCATTGGCAAAGATCGCTGTGGCCGTTGTTGGATAAATTTGCCCCCCATAGGCCAGGCTGGGGGCTTGCCCATTGATCCGGGTTTCTAGGGCATCGGGGGGGCCAATGATGGTGGCCGTGGCTGATACTATCCCCAGGGTGACCGGCAGCTGCTCCACGTCGTAGAGGGATGCGATCGCATCCCCCGACACATCCGTCGCTGTCAATTGAAAGTTCAGGTCTGGCGGCCCACCCTGGGCTAACTGAGCCAGGCTGAGTACGCCACTACCGGTGACCTGGCCGCCCAGCTCTGGTGTCGCTTTAACCTGGGTAACGGTTACCGTATCTAGGAGATTTTCGATGCGATCGCTCTGCATCACCACATTCGCATTGAGGTCGTTGAGGACCACCCGGTCCACTGTCACCGGGCCAATTGCAGCCACATCGGCCGACAGCTTGGGCTGCAACATGGGGCCAGTGATCGCCACCGTATTATCAAAAACACCACTGAGCACAATGGGGGAGTCCACCTCAGCCCGCTCCAGCAGCTGCTCTAGATCCACATCGGCCACTTGGGCCACCAGATCATAGTCCCCAGTCCAGTCAACGGTGCCCGTAGCGGTTGCCGCCAGGTCAGCGTAGCTGCCCGTAGCGCTATCGACTGTGATGGTGGTGCCCTTAAACCGGGCAGTGACGTCAATATCATCAATGGTGTTGCCCCAGAGGCCCGTACTGGGCAGTGAGGCTAGCTGCAGCTGACCGTTATCAACGCTGCCTGCACCTTCCACTGTGACCGGCTGCTCCGGCAAAAATGAAATAGTCCACTGGCCGCTGACCCGACCAGCCGTCGCTGCTATGGGCAAATTTTTCTGGCCCAGGGTAGGCAATAGAAAGGCCATGACCGGCTCGGCAGCAACGCCTTCTCCCCCGATGCCCAGTCTGATTTCCTGCTGAATGGGCCGAGCACTATTGCCGGATGCCGTTGGCAACACTGCCACTGTGATCTCTAAATCGCCGCCCTCGGGAGGGGTGGTGGTGGCATCAAACTCTATGCGCTGGCTATCCTGACCGTTGACCTGCACTGGCTCAATTACCACCGAGCCATTTAAATCGGTCATGAGTAACGGGGCTGGAGGGTCTCCATCTGCCGGTAGCGGCACTAGGGTAATCTGGCTGGCAGCAATGTCAATCGCATCCAGCCGCACCTTGACCAGCGGCTCCTCGGGAGGCGGCTCAAACGTCGGCACATCAACGCCGATCCAGCCCTCTTCTGGGTGTTGCTCTAGATACCCCTGGGCCCCAATCAGCCGTAAATCAATGTCTAACTCCCGCTCAAACAATACCTGGAGCGGACTAAAGCCAACTTCTACGGCATCCGCTGTGGCGTAGGTAGGATCGGTCTCTGTGGCATTTAACTTAGACGGCCCCACCCGCAACCCGTTCCAAGATATACCCTCTAGTTCACCTAGCTCTAGCTCCCGCTCCAAAAGGATAGACAGTCGCCGTTCTAAGAGGGGGGTCAGACCTCTATTAATAAATATCCAGGCACCTGCAATAGCCGCTGTCCCCACAATGAGGGTGCCTGCCCCGAGGGAAATGGCTGCAATTTTCCAAAATCGCCGACTTTCAGGGGGCCGATCTGCATTGGGCGAAGTCATGGGGGCATGGGACTAAGTTCGCGACTACTCTAACAAACATCCATCAAAGATTTTTTGTGGATTTGGGTACCACACCCACGCCATCGCTTCTAGTTTCAAATGTGCTACCCCAATCGATAGCCAAACCCACGAACGGTTTTTAGATACTTGGGTTTACTGGGATCCTCTTCTAGCTTTTCGCGCAGCCAGCGAATGTGCACGTCCACCGTTTTGTTATCGCCCATAAAGTCGTATCCCCAAACGCGATCAATAATCTGATCGCGGGACCAGACGCGGCGAGGCCGTCCCATAAATAGCTCTAAAATTTTAAATTCTTTGGGAGACAGGTTGAGTTCAACATCGTTCAAAAATGCGCGGCACTCGTTGGGGTGTAGCGTAATCCCCTCAAAGCGCAGGGCAGAGGTATCGTCAGATTTAGCTTTAGACTGGTAGCGCCGCAGCAGTGCTCGACAGCGAGCAATCAGCTCACGCATACCAAAAGGTTTGGATAAGTAATCATCAGCCCCCACCTCTAGACCGACCACCCGATCCATTTCTGTTCCCTTAGCACTGAGGATCAAGATGGGCACATCCATGCCCCGGTGGCGCACCAGCCGACACAAATCCAGACCATTCATTCCCGGCAGCATCAGATCTAAAATCACTAGGCTAATATCGGGAATCGCATCTTTACTGCCATCGGCGGCCCCCAATAGCTTTTCCAATGCCGTAGGTCCATCGGCTGCGACGATGATTTCAAACCCTTCTTCGGCTAGGGCCAAGGCGACTGTTTCTCTGATTAGCTCTTCATCCTCGACAACTAAGACTCGTCCCAAACCTATACGCAGCGAAGACTGGGCTGGAGCGAATCCACTAGAAACCATGGCCATGTTAATAATGTTGCCTTCATTATCTCATGGTTGGATTCTATCAGGGATATCGCTATTGGGAGGCGTCTTAAAACTCAATATTTTCAGTAAATCTAACTATAACCCTTGGCCCTTAACAGTAAACCCTTGAAGGCCAATGGTTGATAATCGCCTCTGGTAGTACCATCCACGTTGAGATGGGGCTGTAGGTCGCATTTTTTGAATTTTTATTTGCTTAATTTTTTTACTGCGATCGCGAGACCACTACGACCACTGATTCGTGGCCCGTCCGTATAGCTCGGTTAGCCTGGTGAACTGTCGCCGCACGGTGGGTGTGAGCATCGCGGCATCAAACCGCCACTCCCAGTTGCCTTCCCCTAGACCGGGGGTGTTCATCCGGGCTTCGGTGCCGAGGCCAAACAGGTCCTGTAGGGGGACAATTGCCAAATTTGCTGTGGAGGATAGGGCTAGACGCATCATGGCCCAGTGTACCGATTCGGGAGCCAGACCGCCGACAAAGGTGGCCAGACGCTCTTTTTCGTACTCATTGGCGTTGTTATACCAGCCTACGGTGGTGTCGTTGTCGTGGGTACCGGTATAGATGACAAAGTTGCGATCGCAGTTAAACGGTAAATACGGATTGCGGTGGTCTGAGCCAAAGGCAAACTGCAGAATCTTCATCCCTGGAAAATTAAACTGATCCCGCAGCGCCTCTACCTCGGGGGTAATAATCCCCAGATCCTCGGCTAAAAAGGGCAGTTTACCCAGCACTTCTTCCACCCGTTTAAATAGAGGTACTCCCGGAGCCTGGACCCATTCCCCGTTCATCGCGGTCTCTTCGCCCTCGGGTACCGCCCAATAGGACTCAAACCCACGAAAGTGATCGATGCGAATCTGGTCTACATAGGCCAGGGAGGTTTTAATCCGTTTGAGCCACCAGTCAAACTGGGTTTCTTCCAACACGTCCCAGTTATAGGTGGGGTTGCCCCACAGCTGCCCCGTTTCACTAAAATAATCCGGTGGTACCCCCGCCATCTGAGACGGCTGCAGCGTCTCTGGATCGATCATAAAGTTTTTAGGAAAGCCCCACACATCGGCACTGTCGTGGGCCACATAGATGGGCATATCCCCAATAATCTGAATCTGTCGCTCGTTGGCATAGGCCTTGAGGGCAAACCACTGGCGGCAAAACTCAAACTGTAAAAACTTCTGTAAAAAGATAGTGTCGGCCAGCTTAGTCCGCCAGGCTGCCATCGCCTCTGGTTCGCGTCTGGCAATGGCCGGGTCCCACGCACTCCAGCTGGCCCCACCATGGGCTTCTTTGAGTGCCATAAACAAACTGTAGTCTTCTAGCCAGAAGGCCTGAGCCTGACAAAACTCCTGAAACGCTTGGGAGTCCTCAGGCTGAAATTTCTGGGCCGCCCGCTTTAAAAGCTCAACTTTGTAGGGAATAACCCGATCGTACTCCACTCGTTCCGCAGAAAACTCAGGTACCTCTGCCAAATCCGACGGGTCTAGAAGGCCCTGTTCCACCAAGTCATCTAAGTTAATCAGCAGGGGATTGCCCGCCATGGCTGAATAACACATATACGGAGAGTTACCGTGCCCGGTGGGTCCCAGGGGCAAAATCTGCCACAGCTGCTGTTTAGTCTCTGCCAAAAAATCCACAAAACCATAGGCTGACTGACCCAAATCGCCCACGCCGTAGCGACTGGGTAGCGACGTGGGGTGCAGCAAAATACCGCTGGCTCTGGTGGTGGACATGGCAGTGGGTTAAGTGGGTAATTTGATGATTTGAGGCCAACTGACTTTAGCATGGTTACTCGGTGCAATGCCGCCCTGTCAAAAACCCCCGTTAGTTCTCCTATGACCTATCGCAATCCTGCTCCCACTGTCGACATCATTATTGAGCTGATTGACCGTCCCCATCGTCCGATTATCTTGATTGAGCGATTGAATCCGCCCTTGGGCTGGGCCATACCTGGTGGCTTTGTTGACTATGGTGAATCGGTGGAGACAGCAGCAGTCCGTGAGGCCAAAGAAGAAATTGGACTGAGCGTGCAGCTCCTAGAACAATTTCATGTCTATTCAGATCCCGGTCGGGATGAGCGCAAACACACCATCAGCATTGTGTTTTTGGCGACGGCAACGGGGGAGCCGCTGGCCGGGGACGACGCTAAAAACTTTCAAGTATTTGACCTATGGGCGCTGCCCAAGAAACTCTGCTTTGACCACGACAAGATTTTGCAGGACTATGGGCGCTACCGCCACTATGGTCAGCGCCCCGGCCAAAATGTTGGCATTTCATGACAAAGGCCGCCGTGTTAAGTTCTGAGTACATAGATGGTGTTAAGAATACAGGCAGAAGACGACATACTCTGATGCCAAAAAAGGCGGTTCTAGTGCCCAAAAAGGCAGTCCTGATACCAGATTAACGTTTTCTCATGTCTCAGCCCATCATGGGACGATAAACGCGAATTCAGGCTGCCCGTCTATCTCCCGTCTACCTATAAATAACCGTAATCTTACTTAGAAACCTGTGCGTGAGGTAGTCTGTTAGCCGTTAAACTCTGGTGGAGTTAAAGTCTAAATCTGACTGGATTGGTCAACGTACTGCTGTGTCATTTTTATGGGTAGACAATGCGCTCAAGGACCGACATTTTAGCTGTCTTCTCCACATTTATCAGGTTTTCAGGCGATCGTTTTGACGGGTGGATATCTGATCCTAGACTAGCCAGAAGTATGCAGCAAGCATTGTTGCAAAATCCGAGTATAGAGCGCTCAGAGCATGTTTGGGCACTGCACTGGTATCGGCTGCGACATCAGCATCCCCTAGCGACCGATCATTTGTGGGCCTATTTGCAGGATCCGAGTTATTGGGCTGCAGACAAAGTGACTCGTCGGTTTGCGATGGTGCAGTGCTCCCTCGCGGATGGATTTCAAATTGCGATCGCAAATGTGGAACGCATTCTCAATGGCTATGACCCTGACTATGGTAGTAACCTTAAAGCCTATGCCCGTACTGCTTTTGGTAATTGCATTCGGGACCAGCTACGACAGCAGCATGAGGTCAATATCAGTAGCGATTGGGGGTTGCTGCGCCGCCTGAGTCAAACTCAGCTTACCCAGGCTTTACTCACCGCTGGGTTTGTACAGACGTCTGCCCCTATTTTGGTGTGGAAATGTTTTCGAGCTGAGTGCAGCCCTGAGCCGGGACGGTTGGCTCGAGGATTACCGGCCCCCAACGAAACGCAGCTAAATGCCATGGTTAACCGCTTCAACCGTGAGCGTTACCAGCTGCTGGCTGAGAATGAGGCCGACTTGGCCACGACCGCTTTTGCCATTCCCGATTTCGCCACCACAGACATTGATACGAAACAGATGCTGGCGGAACTTACGCAGCTAGCCGCCATCGCCCGCAGCTATCTGACTCCAACCATTACGTCTCTCAATCAGCCCCAGTATGATGACTCAGGTGAAGAGCCATTAAATACCCTGCCTGCCGCTGAAATCCCAATGAATCAGATATTGGCGGACGAAGCCTACCATGAGCAACAGCAGCAGATGCAGCAAATTGGGGCGGTGTTAGAAACTGCGATCACAGCCCTAGATATCCCTGAGCAACAATTGCTACAGCTTTATTATCAGCAAAACCTCACCCAGACAGAAATTGCTCAGCAGCTAGACATCCAACAGTATCAAGTATCTCGAAAGCTGAGTCGGCTTCGACAGCAGCTGTTGCTCCGGGTTATCAACTGGAGTCAAAAAACGTTGCATACTCCCCCAGAATCTGACGTACTAGCTAATGTTAGTCAGGTTATCCATGAGTGGTTACAGTACCACTATTCACCATAGCCGCCAGGACTATCGCTAGAACCATCGGAGGGATTCGGAATGAGCATCTTATTTGACAATCCTGTACAGCCTATTCTGAAAATGCCAGCCGACCTGGCACAGTGGGATCGCAATGCCGTCATAGCAGACGCCTCCACTCGCTGGCAGGTCTATCTCCATCAATTAGGATTGACCGCCCTCATGTCCTGGTTCCAAGAAGAATTTGATCGGCCCGTTTGTCCATGGCCCCATGCAGCCCCATGGGACATCTGGCATGCCGTCAATGGAATCAGTTTACAGTTGGGACATAACCGCATTGTCGTCATCCTATCTGAGGCCATTGACGCTGCAGAAATCAATGTTCCTCAGGAATGGGTAGATCTGCCCCACTGGTCTGCTGACTACTATATTGCCGCCTACGTTGATGTGGATGAAGATAGACTGGTGCTGTGGGGCTATACTACCCACGGTCAGCTCAAGAGCCAGGGCACTTATGACGCCGATGAGCGCACCTATTGTCTGAATGATACCGATATGGTGCAAGATTTTTCCGTCTTTTGGGTGGCTCAGCAAATGGCCCAGCCTACTGCTATCCCAGCCGAGCCATTAACGACCCTATCCACGACTGAAGCGGAAACCCTGATCCAGCGCATTGCCACAGTCTCTGAACCAAGATTGGCACTCCCATTTACCCAGTGGGCAGCGCTCTTTACCAATGGGTATTGGCGACAGCAGCTCTATCGCCAGCGGCACGGCCTTGTTCCTGTGAGCATACAAGACTGGCTCGACCACATCTTTGAGCAAGGCTGGCAAACCATGGATACATTACTCCCTCAGACCCCAGCTGCCATGAGGTTTCGCTCAGCCGTCACCAGCACCGCTGTCCTTACCTGCGGTAAGAAAATTCTTTTGAACACGTCTCCAGACGATCTGTTGCTGATGTTTAGCGTAGACATTGAAGCTAACAAACGTCGTAATATTCGAATTCAGCTTTACCCGTCTAGCGAATCCCTACTACCCAGCGATGTAGTTCTGGCATTGGAGCTATCAGAAACCGGAGAACTTCTAAAAACTGTGAAGGCAGGCTCGCGGGATAATTTTATTCAAATTCCACCGTTTCGGTGTTCGGCAGGGCAGCGACTAAGGGTCCATATTCAGCTAGATAACAGCACCTGCCAAGAGGACTTTATCAGCTAACCATTTTATCCAGAGTGTATCTGGTCCTGGGGTTTTCATAGGGAACCGGCAAAGAGAGAAACGTCCTGACACGTACTATCTTTGTAGTATGGCCACTGGTCCTGTAAAACTACAGAAGAGGTGTTAAGGATAGGGCTATTCCATTGCCAGGAATGGAAAGATATAATCTCCGCTAATTTAGAGAGCTGGCCTCAGCTATTTAGAGCCGCTGCCCCAACAGAGAATCGGCGTCTGTACTCACCTGGCGGTAGCCCCACCAGCCGAACAAAGACTTTTCGAAAGGCTCCCTGGTCTTCATAACCAACGTTCCAAGCAATTTCACCAAATGACGTTTGGGAAAACTCCAGCATTTCTCTCGCTTTACCCACCCGTAAAGCCTGTAAATATTCAATCGGTTTCATGCCCGTCGCTTTTTTGAACCGACGTAGAAAGGTGCGCTCTCCCAGGACGGCCACAGCCGTCATATCTGCGATCGCAACAGCATCGCTGTAATGGATCTGCAGCCAATGCTGTACTCGCAGTATAGCCTCATCCCCATGGTAAAACTGCGGCGCAAACTTACTATAGAACCGTTGTTCGCGCCCATTAGGGTCGATCAAAAAGAACTGGGCTACTTCTAACATTACAGAAGGTCCTAAGAACCGATCAATGAGTCTTAATCCCAGATCAATCCACGCGGTCACCCCCCCTGCTGTCATAATGTCGCCATCCTCACAGGACCCTAAGCCATGCACCAAAATCCTCAAACCTCAGAGCTGCTCGCTGCTGTTAGTGAAGCCAGCGCCCGATGGAAAATGGCGTTTAACGCAGGAGATGCCCAGGAGTGCGCTGCCCAATATGAAGCAACAGCTACCATGCAGGCGATTCCGTTTGGTTTATATGCGGGACATGACAAAATTCAGAGCTTTTGGCAACAGCTGATTGATAATGGGTTTTCTGATGTGGAATATATCGATCCAAAAATTGACGTTCTCACTAAAACCACCGCTGTTTTAACCTCTAAGTGGAAAATGAACAAAGCCCATGGAGTGATTCATAAGGAGCTGTGGGTATTGCAAGCAGATGGAACTGCAAAGTTGCGAGAAGATATCTTCGAAGCACAAGACTAAAAAGTACTTCCATAGAGACATCAAAAGAAACATCAAATCACAGCCCATTCTCAGACTTCGGTTCTAAGCTATACAGACTTCCTGTATGAGCAACTTGTCATGGCAAAACCACCCCGTCAGTGCTTGAGTCTGCTGTCATTGCTGCTTGTGGGCTGTCAGGAGAGGGTTGCCGAATACGACGGGCCAGCGGCTGAGGCTGAAATCACCCAGGCAGCCTGTGAGGCTCATGCGGGGTTTGCTTATGTGGAGGGTGGTGACTTTATTGCCGGTAGCGATCGCACCGAGCGTGACTACGCCTATCGCATTAGTGCAGAAGGATTTGCCGATGATCCGGCCGATGTAGCTGCCGCCGAAGCGGGCTACCGTAAGCGAGGTTGGTTTGATCGCGAACCGAGCCAACAAACCGTGGACCTGTCAGCTTTTTGCATGGGCAAGAACTTAGTCACCAATGCAGACTATCGGGCATTTATACAGGCAACAGGCCATCGACCACCGGGAATTTCAGCCGCAGAGTATCAGGAGCAGGGCTTTTTAGTCCATGACTACAGTGAGGTAGAGCCCTATCTATGGCAAGGTGATCAGTATCCGGCAGGGCAGGGGCAGCATCCTGTAGTACTTGTATCTTTTGAGGATGTATTGGCCTATGCAGAATGGCGGGCGGGTCAAGACGGGGTGAGCTACCGGCTGCCAACCGCATTGGAATGGGAAAAGGCCGCGCGGGGAACAGACGGGCGATATTTTCCTTGGGGCAGTGAGTGGCGCGATGACGGCACAAACTGGGCAAAAAACGGCCCGGTGGGCACCAGTGAAATTGGCGCTTATCCCCTGAGTCAAAGTCCCTACGGTGTTGAAGATATGGCAGGCAACGTTTTTGAGTACACCAACACTCTGGTGGAAAAATCGAGCATTGAGGCTGAAGTTTTACTCAAGGGCTGCGGCTGGGATGACTATCCTGGCTTTTGTCGTGCCGCCTATGAACATGATCGCCCTGTGGATTCTCGACACATTCTATTTGGGTTCCGGCTGGTGATGGAGGGTAGTTAGTCTTAGTTTTTAGGTTTAGTAACGCATCAGGGCTAGCGGGATTCCGAATAACAGAATCCGAATTCCATCTACGTATTGACTTAGAATATCTGTAACATTAGCTACAAAAACTACGCGTTTATTTGCGAAATGAAACAAAAGACCTAGGAAATTCGCTGAAACTCTTCACCGATAAGCTTTCTGCTGTCAGCTGCTGGGTGATAAATAGTCGGGAATATTATACCAAGCCGAAATTTTCCTGGTATGGGCAAGGTGTTCCATTGTGGAATCTGGGATTCTTCGATAAGGTGAACAGTGCTGGCGCTAGCAAATTGCACTGACACTGTTTACTTAACCATCGTTCACTTAGCCATAGGAGACTGTTAATTTAACTCTTTTTAACGCGAGCAAATTAACCTGTCTAATAATTTAGTAATGCATAGTTCACAACCAAAGATTAAGCTTGAAAATCTTGTTAAGATTTACGGGCAAAATCCCCAAAAAGCACTGAAGTTATTTCAAGACGGCGGTAATCGAGATAACATCCTCCAGGCCACGGGTAATGTTTTGGGCGTAGCTAATGTATCTCTTTCTATTGAAGAAGGAGAGCTATTTGTCATTATGGGACTGTCTGGCTCGGGCAAGTCGACGTTGGTACGGTGCCTTAACCGTTTAATTGAGCCCACTAGCGGTCAAATCCTGATTGATGGCGAAGATATCTCTAAAGTCGATCAAGAACGGCTGCGAGATGTGAGACGCACCAAAATATCGATGGTATTTCAGCGGTTTGGCCTGTTTCCCCACAAAACAGTTTTAGAAAATGTTGAATACGGTCTAAAAATGCGCGGTGTCCCCGTTGATCAGCGCCGGGAAAAGGCCAGTAAGACCCTTGAAATTGTTGGGCTACAGCAGTGGGCTGACTATGCGCCCAGTTCTTTGAGTGGCGGTATGCAGCAGCGGGTGGGATTGGCTCGAGCCCTGGCCACAGATGCCCCCATATTGCTGATGGATGAGGCCTTTAGTGCATTGGACCCGCTAATCCGCAGAGAAATGCAGGATGAGCTGATTCGGCTACAGTCGGAGCTAAATCGCACGGTCGTATTTATCAGCCACGACATTCAAGAGGCGCTGAAAATTGGCGACCGGGTTGCCATTATGAAAGATGGCTATCTGGTACAGGTGGGTACCCCCGAAGAGATTATTACTAACCCAGTGGATGATTATATTGCGGCGTTTACGCAGGATGTGAATCGGGCTCAGGTACTGAAAACCGGTTCTATTGTGCGGCAAACAATGCCATTTATTCTGGGTAAGGGCTCAGTGAGGGCGGCTTTAGAACAGATGCAGGGATATGAACTTACCCGGATGCATGTAGTTGATCGCCACGGTCAGCCGATCGGAGTACTGACGGAAGCGGCTTTGCAGCAGGCGGTCATGAACAAGGTGGAAACGATTGAAGCCGTCATGAACAGCGATTTCCCAATCGTAGAAGCAACCACCAGTTTAGAAGAAATTTTTCACCTGGCCCAGTCTGGTGCCCCCATAGCGGTGATCGATCGCCAGGGTAAATTTAAGGGCGTGGTGGAAAACTCCGATATTCTAGCCAGCATTGGTCGTCTCAGTCATGACCACACAACACCCATACCTAAGCCGTTACCCACTGCTGTTTAGTCAGTAATATCCATCATGGTCTCAGATATATTTAACTGGTTGTTTTTGAACCAGTCTACGGAAATCATTCCTTTAGGGGACTGGATTTCTGCAATCGTCGCTTGGGTTGTGAGTAACTTTCGCTGGGCGTTTCAGCTCATTCGAGTGCCCATCAGTCAGATTCTGAACGGGATTGAAGCCCTTTTTCTATGGCTGCCTCCCATCGTTTTTATAGCGATAGTAGGACTGATAGCCTGGCAGTTTGCCAGTCGCAAAATCGCCATTCTTAGTCTGATTGCCATGGCTGCCATTGGTTTTATTGGCGCTTGGACAGAAACCATGACGACACTCTCGCTGGTGGTGGTCGCCGTGCTTTTATGCGCTGTGGTGGGCCTGCCCTTGGGAATCATCGCGGCTCAAAGCAGTCGAGCTGAGTCGATTATTCGTCCTGTTCTAGATGCGATGCAAACCCTACCTGCTTTTGTCTATCTAGTGCCTGTGGTCATGCTGTTTGGTACCGGTAAAGTCCCAGGGGTGATTGTCACCTTTATCTTTGCGGTACCGCCGCTGATTCGCTTAACCAACATTGGTATTCGTCAGGTATCTGAAGAAACCGTCGAAGCGTCCATTGCCTTTGGCTCTACACCGCGACAAATGCTGTGGGAAGTACAGATTCCCCTGGCGATGCCCACCATTTTAGCTGGTGTGAACCAGTCTATTATGCTGGCGCTATCCATGGTGGTGATTGCTTCACTCATCGCCGTTGAAGGATTAGGGCAAATGGTCAACCGGGGTATTGGCCGATTAGACGTGGGCTTAGCGGCAGTAGGTGGCATTGGCATTGTCTTGATGGCCATTGTGCTAGATCGCATCACCCAGGCGGCAGGCCAACCGTCTGAAGATAACCTGGTTTGGTACGAGCGCGGTCCCATTGGCGCGGTCCGCAGCCTTAAGGGCAAGCGCCGCCGACCATCGGCTTTACCCTCCTAATGCCCCTTAGCAGGGAATTGTTGGCTGCTTCGGCCCCATTGTTTTTTACTGTTTAAGATTTGAAAAATATGACGCTTCAATCTGGATTGTCTTTAGTTAAAAGTGCTAAGCCTTTTGTAGGAGCACTTGCGATCGCACTGAGTCTCACCGCCTGTACGTCTGGACAACAAACCGCTGATAAGCCTACCGATGGCGCGGGGCTTCCTGGCGAAGGTGTGAGCGTAACGCCTAGCTACGGCCTCCTGGAAGAACTCTTTCAGACCGAGGTAGTTAACATTGGTCTAGAACGCCTAGGGTACAGCATCAATAAGCCCAAAGAGCTAGAATACGCCACCATGCATGTGGATATCGCGAATGGCGGTATCGACTATACCCCGGCCCACTGGCAGCTAAACCAAAAAGAATTTTTCGAGAACAGCGGCGGTGATGAAAAACTAGAGCGTGCCGGTATCGTTGTGGCCGACGTGCTCCAGGGCTACAAAATTGATAAGGCCACAGCAGACGAATATAACATCACCTCCTTAGATCAGCTCCAAGATCCAGAAATTGCGGCTCTGTTTGATAGTGATGGTGATGGCAAAGCTAACCTGATCGGCTGTAACACTGGCTGGGGCTGCGAACTAACCATTGAGCACCAGCTGGAAGAGTATGGCCTAAAAGATACCGTACAGCACGATCAGGGACAATATTTTGCCCTGATCGCCGATGCCCTGGCCCGCAGTGAGCAAGGTGAACCCATTCTCTTTTACACATGGACACCCCTGTGGATTCACGGCGTCTTAAAAGAAGGAGAAGATGTCACCTGGATCGAAGTTCCCTATACCTCTTTGCCTGAGGCTCAAGGAGAGGTCACCGAAGCGGATACATCTGTAGACGGCAAAAACCTTGGATTTGGCGTTGACCAGCAGCTGATTGTCGCGAATCAAGAATTTATCGATAACAACCCAGCCGCCGCTAAATTCTTTAGCCTGGTTCAGGTGCCCATCGATGACATTAGTGCTCAGAACCAACTCGTCAATGACGGAGAAGACAGTCCCGAAGCAATTCGTGGCCATGCTGAGGCTTGGGTCGCAGACAACCAGTCCGAGTTTGACGGTTGGGTCGAGACAGCATTATCGGCTCAGTAGCTGCCCATGACTGTCTGTAAGACGGCAACCGTTCGATTGCGCTCTTAACCAACAACAGAAAATTGACGCTCAAGACAGTGAAGGTAGTTGCTACCCTCGCTGTCTTTTTGCTATGGCTTTAGGTAGCTTGACCCAGCCGCTAAGTATCGTGA
>NZ_JADEXP010000141.1 GCF_015207065.1 Leptolyngbya cf. ectocarpi LEGE 11479
CCTATGCCCCATTCCCCATTCCCCCAATTACTGTTCGGTCAACCCGACCGGATTTTTATGGACGCTCTCAGTTTTCATTTTGTAAGCTAGGGGTATATCCCTAAACTTGGTTAAGCCATGTCTGCCATTGTGCCACCCCAAAAAGTTCAAGAGCGCAAACGAGCTAGCTACTTACTCTGGCTGGGAATTTTGTTGGGCATTGGTGGGCTGCACCGGCTCTACAACGGTAAATATGTGTCAGGGATTCTCTGGCTGTGCACCTACGGCCTATTTGGTGTTGGACAGCTGGTGGATCTGCTACTGATTTCTGATATGGCCGAACACCGCCAGTTGCAGCTGTCCGGTGGGCGGCCTGCTAAATTTGACCCGCAACCGACTGTAGCAGCTGAAGTCAGCAAAGATGCGCTGATGGTAAAGCTGCTACAGCTGGCTAAGCTTCACGGTGGTCAGATCACAGTGACCCAGGCGGTGATGGAAACGGGACAGTCCTTTGATTCCATAGAAAAAGAACTCAAAACGATGGTCAAGTCTGGCTATGCGGATGTGACCAATCGCCCCGGCTCGGGGGTGGTGGTGTATGAATTTCCCGAGCTGATGTAGTCTCCCCCATACTCCTGCTCACAGGAGTGGACGATAAATATTAACGGCCTAGAATTTGGTCTTTGATGCCATCTACGGCTTCGGCACCGAAGAAAATAATTGAACCGACTAGGCCCACCGCCAGGGTACAGAGAGTTAGGCCGGCGAGGCTAATGGCTCCGTCGTCATCCAGGAGGCCAAAGCCGATGATGAAAATGCCAATGGCTGGCAGGGTGTTGGTGCCTGGAATCGGGATTAGCATACATGTTGACATGAGTGCGATCGCAATTCCCAATATCAACCGACCCACCGGGCTTGTACAAATAATCGACAGTCTGGGCCGTGACACCGCTTCAATTTTCTGCAGCCAAGGCAAGCCTTTCGTAATAAACCCAGCTACCTTAGTGCGTTCAAATCCTTTATCCATCCATCCCTGGGGTAACCAAGGCTTTTTGCGACCAATGATCAGCTGCACGGCCAGTAACAGCATGACAATGCCAAAGGGAATGGAATACCCCGGTGCCGGTATGGGTAAGGCTGAGGGTAACGACAGGACAACAAACAAAAAACCAAACGTACGTTCCCCGCTCAGAGTCAGCAGTTCATTTAGGGTGACATCACCGCTGGTACTGGAGACTTCAGCCGCTGCCGTTTCGTGCGGTGTAGGGGTGAGCGACGGCGCATCTAAAAAATAGCGCTGAAGTTCAGCGGATAGTTTAGCCATAGATAAATTGATTTAGAAGTTACTTATAAGAGTTTCACCCAAGATTTCTGAGGTCTGGGGAAGTTTTGAGTATCTGACTTAGCCTGCCCATATCAAGTTCCATAGTTGGCTTAGCGGTATTGCTGGCCTAGCCAGTTTGACGGACCTGGTCGCAAAATTGTTGGACGGCTTGGATGGCTTGCGATCGCAAATCTACAATAGGCTTAGCAAAGGGTGGCTGCCACGCCGATAACCCCCACAGGTCCGAGGTTACCAGCACCTGCCCATCACAGTGAGGGCCAGCCCCAATCCCAATGGTCGCAATAGCCAGGGCGTTAGTAATCGTCTGCGCTAACTCTGGAGGAATATGCTCCAGCACAATCGCAAATGCCCCTGCCGCCTCTAATGCTTGAGCCTCTTGCAAAATGCGCTCGGCGGACTCAGCCGTCTTCCCTTGCTTACGAAAGCCCCCAAACTGATGTACCGCCTGAGGCGTTAACCCCACATGCCCCATGACCGGGATGCCACTCTGAGTTAAACGGTGAACCGTTGCGGCCATGGTCGGATGCCCACCCTCAAGTTTAACCGCCTGGGCTTCTGTCTCTTTCATCACCCTGCCAGCATTGGTTAGGGCCTGCTCTGGACTAATTTGATAACTTAAAAAAGGTAAATCGACCACCATCATGGCCTCAGATACCCCACGGCGCACCGCTTTAGCATGGTGGAGCACCTCATCGAGCGTTAACGGCACCGTCGTGTCATAGCCCAACACCGTCATCGCCAGCGAGTCTCCCACCAAAGCAATATCAATGCCAGCGGCATCCACAATTTGAGCAGACAGAAAATCCCAAGCTGTGAGCACCGCGATGGGACGTCCTGCCTGTTTCCAACCCGCTATTTGGGACACCGTAATAGTCATGGTCTAATGCACTGTCGATGAAACTAGCCTATTGCTGTACAATCGCGCTGCTGCTAAAGGTGTCATGGGCATTAGCTCTACCTGTGGTGAGACTTACCCATGCTAACCCCTGGGTTGTACCTACCCAGAGTTTATCGCTCACATCAGTTTCAATGGAAAGTACATGCCCTGACGGTAAATTAGGGACTTGGCTAACAATGGCACCATTGTAGGGATTGAGCTTAAACAGACCACTTTCAGTTCCCACCCAAAGACTGTGGGTTTCATCAAAGGCGATATCTGTCACACTCTTACCTCGCATTTGGGTCACAGACCTCAACAGCGAGCCCGTCTGGGCATCAAAAACAAACAGCCCTTGAGAGGTCCCTGCCCATAGCTGCCCCTGCGGTCCCGTCGCCATGGTTTGAATAGACCTACCAGGTACATTTGTAATGCGATTAACGATAAAAGCAGTGGCCGTATCCACCCGTACCAAGCCGTTTAACGTGCCGACCCACAGCTGGCCATCTTGGTCCACACTCAATGCATTGGCGCTGATACCCGGTAGCTCCTGCAGTGTCGTCATCAACAGGCCACGGTCAGGGCTAACCATGGCTAACCCTTGGTCGGTACCCACCCATAGGAACCCCCGGCCATCAATCGCCATATCCAAGACTCGATTGGACGGCAGCCGGAAATTTTGAGCTGTAATCTGATTGATTCGTGGGTCCACTCTAACCAGACCGTTATAAGTGCCCAGCCAAATGCGACCCACCCGGTCCTGGGCCATGGCATCAATAAACTGATTCGGGACATTGAGCCGAGCCTGAATCGCCCCTGTCGCTGGATTAATGCGGGCCAGACCTTGGTGGGAGCCCACCCACAGGCTGCCGGTATAGTCTGCCTGCAATGCGCCTACCTGAAAATCAGTCGTTAGAGGGCTGCGCTGTCCAGATCGTTCTGAAGGCAGGGGACTAACCCGTGGCGGTGGGTCTGTATACAAAGGAGTACTGTTTGATTCTTGCGCCATAGCCGGAACGACAGCACCCCATAGGAGTGTTGCGCCTACGGTCAGTTGAATCAATTGCTTAGCAGAAACCACAGTGACGTCTCCGTATAGTCCATATAAGTCCATGAGCCTAGTTTTCCTGCAGCATGTAACTTGATGCCTTGATAACTTGCCCCAGCACCTGTGTCAATCTAAATCGGAACAGGTCATTCATTAGTAAATCTAAAAACTTTATTAGAAGAAAAAAGACTTTCTCAAGACTTATGGGATAGTAATCCCGACAAAAAAGTGCTGTGTGTAGCCTATGCCATGAGTCAGCCGCTTCAATCTGTATGCAAAGGCTCATCTTTTGAAAACTTAATGGTATAGCACTTAGATTCATAAACAAAAGTTATGAATCTATACAGAACTTCCAAAACACTACTTATCAGATCGCTGATAGTATTCTTAAAGCATTAGGTAGTTTTCGCTACCTAAAGGATAAGGAGAACAGTCAATTTGGCTGTCAAGCAGTTTTTGCTGCTCGATACCATTTTTGAATTCTGCCGCCTCAGGAGCTTAGTGGGCATTTGCTTAGGCTGCCCTCTGCAGGCGTTGCGGCAGTTCTAAGCCATCTAGTTTGATTCACAGGAAGGGAGATATGTCTTACTCTCAGACGTCGACGCAGTCGAAGGCTGGTTACAAAGCTGGCGTACAAGATTACAAGCTGACCTATTACACGCCGGACTATACGCCCAAGGATACGGATATCCTGGCCGCTTTCCGGATGACCCCCCAGCCTGGGGTGCCCCCAGAAGAGTGCGCAGCAGCTGTTGCCGCTGAATCTTCTACCGGTACTTGGACCACCGTATGGACCGACCTTTTGACCGACATGGATCGGTACAAAGGCCGTTGCTACGATATTGAGCCCGTACCCGGCGAAGATAACCAGTACATTTGCTACGTAGCGTATCCTCTGGATTTGTTTGAGGAAGGTTCCGTTACTAACCTGCTCACATCTCTAGTTGGTAACGTATTCGGCTTTAAAGCCCTGCGTGCTCTACGTCTAGAGGACCTACGCATTCCCGTTGCTTACCTCAAAACATTCCAGGGACCTCCCCACGGTATTCAGGTTGAGCGCGACAGAATTAACAAGTACGGTCGTCCTCTACTCGGTTGTACTATCAAGCCCAAGCTTGGTCTGTCTGCTAAGAACTACGGTCGTGCGGTTTATGAGTGCCTACGTGGCGGTCTTGACTTCACGAAAGATGACGAGAACATCAACTCTCAGCCTTTCCAGCGTTGGCGCGATCGCTTCTTGTTTGTAGCAGATGCTATCCACAAGGCACAGGCAGAGACTGGCGAAATCAAAGGTCACTACCTGAACGTGACTGCGGCGACTTGTGAAGAGATGATCAAGCGTGCCGAGTATGCCAAGGAACTCGACATGCCCATCGTCATGCATGACTTCCTGACAGCTGGTTTCACTGCTAACACGACTCTGTCCCACTGGTGTCGCGATAACGGTGTGCTTCTGCACATTCACCGGGCGATGCACGCAGTAATCGACCGTCAGAAGAACCACGGTATTCACTTCCGCGTTCTGGCTAAGTGCTTGCGGATGTCCGGTGGTGACCACATTCACACCGGTACCGTTGTAGGTAAGCTCGAAGGTGACCGCGCCGGTACCCTTGGCTTTGTAGATCTGCTACGTGAGAACTACATTGAGCAAGACAAGTCTCGCGGTATCTACTTCACCCAAGACTGGGCTTCCATGGCTGGTGTTATGGCCGTAGCTTCCGGTGGTATTCACGTATGGCACATGCCTGCACTGGTG
Source organism: Leptolyngbya cf. ectocarpi LEGE 11479 (assembly GCF_015207065.1). Lineage (GTDB taxonomy): Bacteria > Cyanobacteriota > Cyanobacteriia > Phormidesmidales > Phormidesmidaceae > Leptothoe > Leptothoe ectocarpi. The sequence goes on from NZ_JADEXP010000141.1 coordinate 5,006, forward strand.
GAAATCTTCGGTGACGACTCCGTTCTACAGTTTGGTGGTGGTACTCTGGGTCACCCTTGGGGTAACGCTCCTGGTGCAACTGCTAACCGGGTTGCCCTTGAAGCTTGTGTTCAAGCTCGTAACGAAGGCCGTAACCTGACTCGCGAAGGTGGCGACATCATTCGTGAAGCTTGTAAGTGGTCTCCTGAGCTGGCTGCAGCCTGCGAACTTTGGAAGGAAATCAAGTTCGAATTCGAGACCATGGACACTATCTAATCGCTATGACTTGGGCAGCAGAATGGGTGCTATTGCCAATGCACTTGGCAATGTCATCGAAAATTGCTGCCTTGGTTACCGCATCAGCTATTTGAACCTGCTTTAATGCCTTTGATGCATTGGGCTTAACCTATGGACCTAAAGCGAATTGCAAAAGATACGGCTAAGACGCTGACAAGCTATCTAACCTATCAAGCGGTTCGAGTGGTCATGGGGCAATTGCGAGAAACAAATTTACCTCGCTCTCACTGGTTCAACGAGTTTGCCACCCGAGATAAACTACAGGATGGTGAAGCGTTTATCGCTTCCCTCATGCAGGAACAGGCTGATTTAGCCTTGAGGGTTATGACTGTTCGGCAGCACATTGCTGAAGAAGTGACTGAATTTATTCCAGAAATGGTAGTCACAGGCATTCAGCAGGCAAACATCGAACATCGTAAGAAACATTTAGAACGCATGACTCAAATGAGTTCTGAGGAGTTACGAAGTCGTGCTGATGCGGGCGAAAAAGATTCCCCGTCCGACTAACGTTGTAAACCGATACTGACGAGTAGATTATGAAAACTCTCCCCAAAGAGCGTCGTTACGAAACGCTGTCTTACCTACCCCCCCTAAGCGATGCTCAAATCGAGCGTCAGATCCAGTATGTTCTCGAGCAGGGCTATTTCCCCGCTGTTGAGTTCAATGAAAACTCCGATCCTGAAGTTTATTACTGGACCATGTGGAAGCTGCCTTTGTTTAATGCAAAGAGCACTCGTGAAGTCCTTGATGAAGTTCAGGCTTGCCGTTCTGAGTATCCTGACTGCTACATCCGCGTTGTTGGTTTTGACAACGTGAAGCAGTGCCAAATCCTCAGCTTCATCGTTCATAAGCCTGGTTCTGGCGGTGGCTATCGCTACTAAGCTCTAGTGGCTTGAAATATTAAAAATAGCGAGGAAGGCTACTAAGCTTTTCTCGCTATTTTTTTATTCTTTTTAAGTGTATTTGTACTAAACCTTGATCGCACTAGGTTCAGCAGCAGCAGCAATAATGCGATGACAGCCTGACTCTGGATAGGCCCAGCCGCAGTAGCATTCTTTTGGGTTGCCCCAGCATAGGCCCAGGTAAAGTTCGCTACGAGTGGCCGTTAGGTCAGCCCATTCTGCGTCTTGAATATAGTCTTCGACTTTGGTGGTGTCTATTTCAATGGGATCATGGCCAGCTTCCCACAGGCGTAATCCCTCAACCGAGGCATACCAAAACTGAAGAATGCTAGCTTTGGCTGCAGCGAGGGCTACTTTATCGGCCTGAATCGCGATCAGGTCTGGATGGATCTCTGGTAGCTGAATTGTATGGTCTTTAAACGTGCAGGGATGCCAAACAAGTCCTGAAACGCTATGGTCTCGCTGATACTGATGAATCTGAGCGCGAAAGTCCTGGTAGGCAAAGACTTTACTCAGCTTGTCAGCGCCGATAGCTTTGGAGACCACTGGATTTGCCAGCCGATCGTCGGTTGATAATAGTACTCGTTCTCCACGCCAGGCGGCCTTGAGTTCTTGATCGAGAATATCGATAAGTTGCTGGGTGGTGTAGGTCATTACTCTATGGGATGGCCTGCTGGCATTCTATCAAGCGTTGTTGGCTTGTGCCGTAAAGTAACGGACTTGTTGAGGATTTAGGATTGAAGACGACAGCAACGCTGGTGAATGGGCCAGATGGGCAAGTGTAACGGGGGCTGCGGCTTGTTGCGGTGTTACGCTAGCGTGGTAATGCAGCTTCTGTCGGACTTAGTTGAATGCAGTACCTTCCTCGTCAGCACTTCGTCACATCCTTAGGTTTTCTACTGTGTCTGCTCTTGACTAGCTGCGAAGGCAGTCCCTGGGGGACGTCTCTAGAAAAGAACCTGGAGCCTGACCCGCGTTTGCTAGAGGAAGAAACGGCGAATGACGAGACGACCCTGGCACCGAACGGGCCGCCGTCAGACGCACCGGTAGCAGATGCAGAAGAGGCTGAGGCTGATCAGACCTCGGAAACGACTGACGCGGAGGAGCCGGTTGCTGCGCCTCCTGCCTTTAAGCCCAGCTATACCGATATTGGAGAAGCGCCTGAGGAACTACAGCAGTATATCGAGGACCTGGTCAATCTGAATGTCCTCATGCTGATTGATGTGAAAGCCGATGACAATGTCGAACGTGACCCCAACGATTTTTTGCCCAACCAAATCATTACTCGCCGGGAGTATGCTCGCTGGTTGCTGGCTGTCAACAATCGTTTTTATGGCGATCAGCGCACCAAAAAAATTCGTCCAGCGGTCAATAGCAGTCAACCTGTTTTTCAGGATGTCGGTACTGCCAATATTGATTTTGCTGCCATTCAAGGCTTGGCAGAGGCGGGTATTATTCCCAGTCCATTGAATGGTAGTTCCACAGCGGTGACCTTTCGGCCAAATGCTCCCCTGACTCGCAAAGATCTGATTTTGTGGAAAGTTCCGCTAGATACGCGCGCGGCGCTGCCAGCGGCTACTGCAACTGCTGTGACTGAAGCCTGGGGATTTCAAGATGCTGGCAAAATTGAACCCGCTGCGCTCAAAGCTGTCCTCGCGGATCATAATAATGGGGAGTTTGCTAATATTCGTCGAGCATTGGGTTACACCACCCTATTTCAGCCTGATAAGGGGGTAACCCGTGCTGAGGCGGCGGTTGTCCTATGGCGTTTTGGTAACGCTACAGAGGGCATCAGTGCGGCTGATCTACTAGAGGCAGAAGAGGGCGGCACTCAGAACAGCGAGGATACAAAAACAGACGAGAGCCAAGAAGGCGTTGAATAGGGATCCATTATTAGTATAAAGTTAAGACCTTTTCCTAATTCACCCACGACGTGGGAAAATGAAGCCCGCTTATTTTGTCAGGATTTAAAACGCTGTGAAAGCCATTGTGATTGGTAGTGGTGGGCGAGAGCACGCTATGGCATGGACATTGTTACAGTCACCGAAAGTGACTGGGGTGGTGTGCGTTCCTGGTAATGGTGGCACAGCTACGTTACCGGGATGTAGCAATTTAGCGATGTCGGTAGATGATGTGGAGGGCATCGCCCGATTTTCCCTGGTTCAAAATATTGGTCTAGTGGCGATCGGTCCAGAACAGCCACTAGCAGATGGTGTGGCGGATGGTTTGCGAGACCAAGGAATTAAAGTCTTTGGGCCGAATCAAGACGGGGCTCAATTGGAGTCTAGTAAGGCCTGGGCTAAGGCGCTGATGGAGGAAGCGGGGATTCCTACGGCAGCGAGTGCTGTGTTTGACCAAAGTGAGGCGGCGGTGGCCTATGTCGAGGCTCAGGGGGCGCCCATTGTGATTAAGGCGGATGGTCTGGCGGCTGGCAAGGGGGTGACCGTTGCCATGACTGTAGAAGAGGCGAAGACTGCGATCGCAGCTATCTTTGGCGGACAGTTTGGTGCAGCGGGCCGCCAGGTCGTCATCGAAGAATATCTCACCGGCCAAGAGGCCTCAGTGCTAGCGGTGACCGACGGCATCACGATTCGACCTCTGATGCCAGCCCAGGACCATAAGCAGGTTGGAGAAGGCGATACTGGCCCCAATACTGGCGGTATGGGGGCCTATGCTCCGACACCGGTTATTTCTCCAGAGCTATTGGAACGGATTCAAACTGAAGTGCTAGAGCCTACGGTGGCGGTGCTGCGCAATCGAGGGATTGACTATCGCGGTGTGGTCTATGCCGGACTGATGATTACCCCTGAAGGGGAGCCCAAAGTGATTGAGTTTAACTGTCGTTTTGGCGATCCGGAGACCCAGGTGGTTTTGCCCCTGTTAGATACCCCCCTCGATCAGATTATGCTGGCCTGCTGTGAGCAGCGGCTGGCGGATCTGCCCCCCTTTGAGTGGAAGTCGGGCTATGCGGCCTGTGTGGTGATTGCGGCGGATGGCTATCCAGCCAAATATCCGAAGGGGATGGGGATTAGCGGGATCGATGCTGCTACCGAGACGGGGGCCATGGTTTTTCATGCGGGCACTCAGCTCAATCGCGGAGTTCTACAAACCAATGGCGGTCGGATTTTAGGGGTGACTGCTCTAGGGGAACGATTTGACGATGCGATCGCAAGTGCCTATCGAGCCGTGGACGCCATTCAAATTGATCAAACCTTCTATCGTAAAGATATTGGTCATCGGGTTAGGGACCAGTTCTAAGGTTTGAAATCTGCCCAAACCCTTACCCGTCCTGTCCGCCTGTTCCCCATCCCATTGTCCATTTTGGGATTCATGTCACAATAACGTTGAGCGGTCTACGGGAATTGAATGGTTGAGCTATTTCAAAAAATTCGCACGCTAATTGCAGACTGGTGGAAAGACTTTACCCTCCAGACCAGACTGATGGCGGCAGCAACGCTGGTGGTTTCTCTAATTATGAGCAGCCTGACGTTTTGGGCCGTCAATACAATTCAGCTTGATGCTCGCTTGAACGATACCCGCTTTGGTCGCGATTTAGGTCTACTCTTAGCCTCCAATACGGCCCCCTTAGTAGAGTCACAACAGCTGGATGAGCTGGCTCTATTTTCCCGCCGCTTTATGGAAAGTACGTCCAGCATTCGCTACATGCTCTACGCCAATCAAGAGGGCTATATCTTCTTTGGCATTCCCTACACAGAGTCAGCCGTGCAAAGTTCGCTCACATTGAGCCGTCGGATGCAGCTGCCAGAGAACTATGTGCAAAGCGTAGATCTGCCTATGGTGCGTCAGCACCTGACACCGGCTGGCGAAGTGACCGATGTGTTTGTCCCGCTTAAATACAAGGGAAATTATTTAGGGGTATTAGCCCTGGGGATTAACCCCAACCCGACGGTGGTTGCCTCCTCACACCTCACACGTGACGTTACGATTGCCGTGTTTGTCTGTATTTGGGTGATGGTGATTTTAGGGGCTGTCTTTAATGCCTTGACCATTACTCAACCGATTAAAGAACTTTTGACCGGGGTTAAAAATATTGCAGCGGGTGACTTTCAGCAACGCATTGATGTCTCTCGCGGTGGTGATGAGCTGGGGGAACTGATCCAGAGCTTTAACTACATGGCCGAGCGCCTAGAGCGCTATGAAGAACAAAATATTGAAGAGCTGACGGCTGAGAAAGCAAAATTAGAGCGTTTGGTGTCGACCATTGCCGACGGTGCAATTTTGATTGATGCCAATATGGAGGTGGTGTTAGCCAATACCGCTGCTAGCCGGATTTTTGGCTGGGATGCCCACTTGCCCCCCGATGGCAATATTCTGCAGCACCTGCCGATGGAGGTGAGGGTGCAAATGACCCGACCGCTCTATCAGGCGGCTAAAGGGGATTCCTCTGAGAGTCAAGAGTTTCGAATTGCGCTGATGGAGCCCACCAGCCGCACGATTCGCGTATTGCTCAACTCAGTGTTAGATCAGTCAGGGGCAACGGTGAAAGGGATTGCGCTGACGGTGCAAGATATTACTCGAGAAGTGGCGCTCAATGCAGCCAAAAGCCAGTTTATTAGCAATATCTCCCACGAGCTGAGGACACCGCTGTTTAACATCAAGTCGTTTATTGAAACGCTCTATGAATATGGCGATGACCTGTCGGAACGGGAGCGTCAGGAGTTTTTAGAAACAGCCAATAACGAGACCGATCGGCTGACGCGTCTAGTGAACGATGTGTTGGACCTATCGCGCCTAGAGTCTAATCGACGCTATCAGTTCTTGGCGGTGGATATTCATCAGCCCATTGAACAAACCCTGCGTACCTATCAGCTCAATGCTAAAGATAAAGAAATCGAGCTGATTCAAGAGATTGAGGAGGGGCTGCCGCCGGTACTGGGCAACTATGATTTACTGCTGCAGGTATTTGGTAATTTGGTGGGCAATGGGCTGAAGTTTTCCACGGCGGGGGGGTGCGTCGCGATTCGTGCCTATCGGGCTCCCTCTACTGTGGATCATCCGGACTATGCGGGTAATGTGCGCATCGAGATTTCGGATACCGGCATCGGTATTGCGCCGGAAGATCAAGATGCCATTTTTGATCGTTTCTATCGGGTAGAAAACCGGGTCCATACGCTAGAAGGTACGGGGTTAGGGCTATCGATTGTCAAAAATATTATCGATAAACACAGCAGCAAAATGCAGTTGGTGAGCGAGGTGGGAATCGGCACTACATTTTGGTTTGACTTGGCTATTTATGAAACGCCACTGGTCAAGTCGGAGCCAGCATCTCCTGCTAAGGCAGATGGAGAAGATGCGATCGCACCCGTAACAGCCCAAGCGCAGCCTAAGGAATAACTGAGGCCGCTAAGCTCCTTTCCCGCAGTCTAGAAAATTGACTTGTTCTCCTCAGTTTGAGATCTGAGCTGGGCGAGGGGAGGTCATCTTTTGCCCCAGCACAATGCTGGTCAAGATAATTGCAATGCCGCAGGCTTGGATGGGGGTTAACGTCTGGCGCAGCCAGAAAAACCCCATGAGGGTGGCCATGACCGGACTCAGGAGGCCCAAGTATGACACTGCAGATGCAGAGAGCTTACTAATGCCTCGAAACCACAGCAAATAGGCTAATCCGGTGCCAATTAGCCCCAGATATAAGAGCCCTTGTAAGTGGGGCTTGGTCAATGTTTCAAAGGGGCCTTCGACGATCAGGGCGACCGGCAGCAGCATCGCGCCACCTATCGTCAGCTGCCATGCGGTAAATACGAGTAGAGAAACAGGGGGTTGCCAACGTTTGGCTAGCACGGTACCCAGACCCATGGAGGCCGCACCGGTAAGGGCGGCGAGAATCCCGATGGCATCAAGCTGAGCAGTGGGGGCAAGTACCAAGAAACCAATGCCGAAGAAGCCTGCGATCGCAGCTAGAATGGCTCCTTTTGTCGGCTTTTTCTCTAGGATCAGCCACGCAAACAGCACCACTAGCAAGGGTTGAATTGCGCCTGCTGTCGCCGCGACTCCACCAGGCAGGCGATAGGCCGCTATAAACAGCAGCGCCTGGAAAATACCGATGTTTAAGCCACCGAGAATCAGCATGCGCCACCACCAGATCCCTATGGGCAGTTTTCTGAGGGCAAGGGTGAGCAGTAGACCAATGGGGAGCGATCTCAATGCGGCCACTAACAGGGGATGCCCTGGCGGCAAAAACTCAGTTGCCACAATGTAAGTTGTTCCCCAGGAGATCGGAGCCAGTGCCGTGATGGCAATATTTGTCAGTTTGGAATTGAGATGCTTCATGATTGGTTATGGGTTGTCTTATTGTGTCTTTCAAGCTTTGCCTATGAAGCGGGAAGCTCTGTAAACTCGATGACATTCAAGTCAGGATCGCGAATAAAAATCGAGGTTTTACCATCGCCAAAGGTGACAGGACCACCGCTTAGATTGATATTGATAGCCTCAAAAAAGGCTTGAGCCTCGGCAACAGACGTTACCTGAATCGCATAGTGGGTATAGCCGGGATACCGCTCTTCAACGTCCATCAAGATATTTTTCTGGTCGAAATCGTTGTCGCCATGGGCAATAAGATTAATCTCGATGCCGCTCGGATGTGTTACCACAAAGACCTGTTCTTCGTAATCTTTTCGCGTCACCTGAAATCCAAGAGTTGTATAGAACTGCATGGATTTTTCAGCATCCATCACTCGAATGCCGACGTGATCTAATTTTTTGATGTGCATGGGTGGTTTTGTGAAATCAGCGTTACCAGATCTTATTCATTTGAACCGTGGGCAACAGCAACGGCGTCAATCTCAAAGAGCACACCAGGAGCGTAGAGTTCTGGGACCGGAATCAAGGTACTAGCTGGGGGATTGTCTCCGAAAAAGGCTTTACGCTTTTCCACTAGATAAGCCAGTTTTTCGGCATCATGATCCACAATTAACAGCGTAATCTTGACAACGTTGTCAGGATCGGTGCCAGCGACATCTAAAGTTGCAGCCAGGGCGTCAAAGGCCCGATCAACCTGGCTTTCGAAGTTATTCGGACCATCTTCAGTAATACCAACCTGTCCAGCAACGTGAACAAGCTGGGCATTTGGCGCAGCGATTGTTGCTTGGGAATAGCCGTACTGCAGAGAGTTTGCCAATGCAGGTGGATTTAGCGCTCTCTTTAAACTTTCCTGAGCTGCAACGGAGGTTAGCAACAGCCCCGAGGTAAATAGCCCAGACAAGATACCTGCAGCTTGAATTTTAGTTATTGCGAGTTTCATGGTGAAGTCCTCCGAAAATTATGGTGAGTCGCGATGGTTGTCCGGTCGTGACGAGACACTGCAGCCAAGCGCGCTTTTTCTTATGATCAATAATCTTAATATCAAGATACTTATTACAAAGGTAAATGTCAAGTATCTTTGTATCGAGATATAATGCAGTCATGACTCAAGACAATATCGATAAAATTCTGGTTCAGTGGCAGCACGAAGCGCCCACCTTAGATGTGTCATCTCTGGCGGTGGTGGGTCGTGTCTTGCGGATAGCTCAAGTATTAGAGAAGCATCGGGAAGCTGTACTGGCTGACTTTGGCTTAACGGTGTGGTCCTTTGATATGCTGGCGACGTTGCGGCGTCAGGGGCCTCCTTATCAGCTTAAGCCGACTGCGCTGTACAAGCATCTGATGCTGTCTTCGGGGGCTATGACCAACCGCATTGATCGGCTGGAAAAAGATGGAATGGTGACGCGACTGCGAGATCCGGATGATCGTCGTAGTGTGATTGTGCAACTCTCTGAGGCTGGTGTGGAGCGAATCGATGCAGCCATGCCGGTATTGTTCGCGCGGGAAAGACAGTTTTTAGCACACCTGAGTCAGACCGAAACGGCAGATTTGATCCTGCTACTACGGCAGTTTCTAGCGGCAGTGCATCAACAGGTGTCGTAAGCGTCATAGTTTAAGAGAATTTATCTCATCCTATGTTTGGAATTGGCTGCCAATACAAGGTTGGATTGCACCAAACCTGTATGGTACGCATACCGCCAAACTCTCATTAACCCAACCTATGTTTTCAGGTTTAAACAACAAGTTTAGCCATACCAATGACGAGAGAGCACAGCATAGATCTCATGATCCACAAAATGATCGTATAGCCACTCTGCCTCACGGGCCGTACCTTCATAGTTAAACCCTAGGCGGACGGGAATGGCACGGCTGCGGTGATTGCCTGTGGCACACTTGATTACCACCCGATTGAGCGCCAGGGTGGAAAATGAATAATCAACCAGGTGCCTGCAGGCCAGGGTCATAATCCCCTGACCCTGGTGAGATTCCGCCAGCCAGTAGCCAATGTGGCCAATGGCATTCGCCCAGTCGATTTGGTTATAGCCGATGACACCCACAATCCGATGGTCGTAGCAGATGGCGGCAACAATCGCGCCGCTGTCCCCAAACTGCTCTAGGGTATTGCGAATAAAGTTGCGGGTGTCAGTTACTGTTGTTGTCTTGTCTATCCAGGGCAACCACCGCCGCAGATATCTGCGATTCGCATCGGTCAGCGCAAATAGTTCATTTGCATCGGTCAGCTGGAGCGATCGCAACTCCAACCGCTCGTGTAGCCAGTGGGAAAACATACCCGATCCTAATATTCTTTAACATCATACGTATTGAGACAGACTCTGAACATAGACACTTTTTAGAAAGCTGTTTGTAAAAAAATTAGGATTTGAGTTTTGAATAAAATCGAGCCCCCCACCAGCACAGTCACCAGCACCGCTGATGCAATCGGTAAAATACCAACATGACTCTTCATTACCCCCTCTTCGTGATTACGAATTGCCTGGGCAATCGCTACGCTCATCTCAGACCGGAAAGCGTCTAACTCTGTGGCTAATTCCTCTTCTGGCTTCTCTTTCTCAGCATATATTTCCCTATGGATTACTGATGTGATGGGCCACCTTGAT
>NZ_JADEXP010000142.1 GCF_015207065.1 Leptolyngbya cf. ectocarpi LEGE 11479
GCATAGACATCTGCTGCTGGAGAGTATTGGCAGTAAAATCGTTCGGGGGCCATGTAAGCAGGTGAGCCGGTCTGCCCTGAGCCTTTCTGATGGGGCTGCTCCTGAATAAGTTTAGCAATACCAAAATCTGAAATCTTAGCTCGCCAGCGTCCGTCACGATAGCTCAGCAAAATGTTTTCGGGTTTGATATCACAGTGGACTATTCCCTGCTGGTGAGCGTGGGCCAGCCCACACAGCACATCTGCGACCAGATTGAGAATGTCAGCGAGGCTCAGGGAACTGAGCATGTGCGATCGCAACGTCCCCCCTGCACAATACTCCAACACTAGCCGTCGCCCCTCATCCGAATGCTCCAGCGCATAGCAAGTAACAATATTAGGATGGGTCAAGCTCAACAAACAATGCAGTTCCCGCAAAAACGCATGGGTGGACAGACTGTGGCGATGCACATACTTAATCGCCACCAGCTGGCCCGTCTTACGGTGCACCCCACAATAAACGCGCCCAAACTGACCATTACCCACCAGCCCTAACAGGCGATAGCTAGAACGCTGATGGCGACTGTTCACATTCCTGCATCCATGAGTAAATCATCACGTCCTTTCCCCACCAAGATATTCATAATCTCAGCGTGGGAAAGACGCTGATGAACACCAGCCTCCGCCACCGTCAATCGTTCTTTTAGCCCCAGCACAAAGCAATTTTCTTCAGCCCCCAGAGACTCACAGGCCGTTTGAACACAGTGCAGCGTTTGACCACTCAATTCACTAAAAAATGACTGTAGTGCTCCCGTCTCTAAAAACCCTACAGGTCGCTCTAGTTTGGGGGCATAGTCAATAAATGCCGACGCTCGGATTTTGAGAACTAAAAAGCCTTGGGAACGATAGGTCTGATCTAGGCTGATCTGTCCCCACCCGTGGGTGAGCCAACACTGCTGCAATGCATGGATAAACTCAGCCATGGCTAAGCTGGCCACGGGGCGATTATGGTAGTCGGTCAGCTCCTCACAAAAACGGGTGTAGAAATTTTTTCCCCACCAGCGTCCGCAGTTGTACAGCACCAGCATTGAAGCCTGCCCCGTTTCATTATCCAGCCCTGAATAGATCGCCCGAATCAATGTCTCAGGTAGCGCCAGCAGTCGATCACCTCGACGATTTTCCAGCAACCCCAGCTCCAAGGTGCCGTGCACATAGACGTCGCTGGCAAAATAATTAGCGCTTAGCTGGGTATCTGCAAGTAAGTCGGCTACTAATACCATATGATTAGTTCCCAAAGTTTTCCAAGGACACACTGTGCCTTTGGATGTGGGAAGATCTTATCATCAGAGAGTTGACGTATATAGCTTGGGGCAGTATCCATGGTTTACCCGCTGCCATGACAGGCTTAGAGGGTGAACCGCTCCGCCTGTCAGTTTTGCTGTACGGCAGGCTCAAGTAAAATCACTCTTAACATCACCCTGAGGCGCACCAACACCACTGTCTAACAGTTGCTGTACTGACTCTAGGGCAGGTTTGAGTAGCGCAAACTGGGAGTCGGTCAAGAGTCTAGGCAACTGTTGATTTAGGGAACGTTGCAGCAACGCATCAATGGCTTGGGTCTGGTAAATCTCTACCATCGTCGGCAACCACCCCTCTAAACGACGTCGACCCAAATGAACATCGTCCACTAGCATTCCTAGGGCCGCATATCGCAAAATCAAAATTGTTTGCTTGATGCTTTGCTCTAAGGACTCAACATTCTGCTGTACTTCAGCGGGTAGCCGATCCACCAATTCTTGGATCAGGTTAATCTCCCACTCCCGCAGCTGACGATAGGCACGGAGCCGATCCGACAAACTGCTGACATATCGGCCGAGACTGCCCAATTCTTTAGATGTTAGATAACTGTTTTCTGGCTGTAGCTCAATCTGTCGCAGAATATGTCGAGTAGATGGAGAAGGAGTCATAGCTAAGCAGTTTGGTCTAAGACGTTAGTGTAGCTGAGGCAGCCACCTTAAAATAACGCCGACAGGTCGTCCAGGGTGAGGGCATCTGCATCTACCGCAGGCATAATTTCATCATCGTCGATCAGCTCCCAATCCTCAGGAGTTACGGTCATTGTGCCCTGCCAGGGAAATGTAGCAAAAAACTGGCCGACGGTTTCATAGGGCGCATCGATCGTATCTCCCCCGTCGTTTTCTGCAAGCTCCACGCCAGACCAATTGATTTGCTGGAAAAAGTCACTGACTGAGATGGCTAAAGATTGACTATTTTCATTGGACAACTCCATATGATCAGTCCTTACGATGAGGCCTCAGAGCGTAATCGTTTTTCGATATCAGAAGCAGTCGCTCCTTCATTTAACCAAAATGCAGCGGCATCAATACGCTCTTTAGCTCCCAGCAAAAACTTACAGTAGGTTTCTCCCATGGAGTAGCACTGAATCTCAATGCAGCTCAGCTGCTTACGTACCATTTCGGTAAAAAAGCCGGCAAATAATCCAGCATACAAATAACAGACGGGTTTACCAACATCTCCTAGGGTACGCGCCACCGCTGAATCAAAGAGATTAATAAACATAAACCCCTGCTTACGATCGGTCATATCTATTTCCCAACGCCCCCAGCCTTGGGCAGTAAAGGGCCACCACCAGGTTTCTAACAAAAACATTAGATTGGCCTGCTGTGGGCTGACGTTGTATTCACGCTCAAACCACTGATCAAAAAATAATGAATCTTGTTTACCCCATTCCAGCCCGATGGAATACATTACGGCGGCTGAAGCGGCTCCGACTTCTTCTTCTAAACCTTCTAACAAGCCAATAATAAAGTCTTCGCTGGTGATTATATTCCGGCTACCATTCCAGTCGGCAATGGTCCCCTCGGAGGTATTGAACTGGAAAAAATCGGAAAATTTGTAGTGGCTGTGTTTTTGGGGATATTGCTGATGCAGTTTGTGGGAAAAAGCCGACGGGGTGTCCATAAGACCTAATGTACCTGGGTGTCCCTTCAGGGTAACCCTATTGACCTAGTAAACGCCTAGCCTGAGCTAAAATTGGGCAAAATAGCTCGGCTTCTTGGGGGGTGAGGTGTTGACGCACAATATCCTGCATGACTTTATAGGTAATATCGCAACTATGCTGGGCTTTGAAGGAGCGCATAATTGACTGAAACCAGAGTAGAAAGCTCTCTTCTAGGCCCTCTTCATCTGCTACGAGTAGGGCATGGGCACAGTAGCGTAGTCCTCGTATCGTGTCGCGCTGCCATTTGGCACTCAGATCGACTTTGCCACGGCGCAGCAGCTGGGGATCAATGGTTTTTATTTTTTGTTTGACTTGCTGAATAATCTCTACTTCAGCCTTTTGAATTTTTTGATAGGCGCTAAACCGTGGACGAGCTGTTTTTAGATAGTTCTGTAAAAATATCAGTTCTGTATCGGTAGCATAGCGACCATCCACTTCACGGACAAGGGTTTGAATCTGGCTCAGCATGGGGCAAGGGATAGCAAGTTGACGGAGAAAGACGCTCCATGGAACATCTGTACAGAACCACTAAACATCTGCACATGGGCATTAATAGCGGGGAATGGCGTTATCGACAAGTCGGGCATAGGCGTCGATGCCGCCAGATAGATTTTTGGTACGTTCAAAGCCCTGGCGCTGTAGCCATTGACACATTTGGGCAGAGCGCATGCCATGGTGGCACATGACAATGGTTTCGAGACTGGGGTCGAGATGGGAGAAAATCTGATCAGCCCAGTCGGCATATTGGCTTAGGGGAAGATGGATAAAGTTTGGCAGATGTGCGATCGCAACCTCCTCTGGCTCTCGCACATCCACCAGTTGCAGCTCATCATCAGCCAATCGCTGGGCAAAGCTGGGCGCTGAAATTTCCTCAACTCCTAAAATTCCATCCATGGGCATCCTCCAAATTCAGCAACGCCGATTTATTAAGTTGATTTACTGATTAGGGTACCCTGCTTCTATTGACAAACAATTTAAGAATAAAGTTGTTGGCTGTTTTGTTCAAGCACGCCGAAGCTATATCTACTACCCTTGAACCGATGCACCACACCCACAGCTAATCGATCTCAGCAACAACAGAAAACCTTGCTCTATGGGATTGGCCATGGGGATGGAAATAAACAAGGGGGAAGCACAGGCCGGGGGAAAGTACAGTGGCCGTACCTACTTGGGAAATAGACGACCGCGCTCTGGCGAGTCACGATCGATGTCCATGCGCAAAATGGGGGAATCGATCTCTGCTGGGATCAGTTGTTCAATTTCTAGAGGGGCGAGGGGTTGATTAAAACGGAAATAGCTCGCAGCGGTGGTGGGAAAGCCAGGGCGATCGCTGGCAATGGTTTTTAAGCGTTTAAACAGACCAAAATTTTCTGAAAAAACGGGGAAGCCCGAAAGATCAGGCTGTCCATCTAGTGAAAGACCACAGGGAAAGACTATAGCGATGAATAGACTAACACCTGAGCCTGCATTCTCAAATAACAAGACTTCCGCATCAACCAGCTGTACACACTACTAGAGTCACCCATATCACAGCTCATCGCCTCAACCTTATAATCGGCAACACCAGAAGTATTTTCATTGGGCTGGGCACCATACTGGGCAATAGCTTGAATTATTTTCTTCTTAGTTTGAGAGAATATTTTGATAACTTGAGCTAGATCGTTGTCTGGATCGGAGTCGGTAGCTTTTTGAATATCGATGGCAATGGCCGACACCAGATGATTATGTTGGTCCACCTGATCCAGCAAATGGGAAAGGCCGCTCAACTCGGGTGCTGCAAAACACTGTAAGGAAAAACGAACACTTGCTAACCAGCTCCTGCCAAACCCAACGGCATCGAGAATTTCATGCCATTGGATTTTTAGCTGGGAAGCATGTAGTTGAGAATAGGCCATGACAGATAAAAATTTTGTTGTCAGCGATTTCCAGATAGTAGTTACCACACAGGTTCAGGTATCCATCTCGGACGCACATCAAAAAAAGTCAGCTTTGTTCACTATCGCACTATTACGTCGTTTCAAGAATATGTGTTAATTGACCAGTATCGTCCTTTTGTAGAGCATCACGTAAAGCAATCTGAGCATCAATGGCTATTGACTGAGTATCAAGGGTTAGATGCTTCTTTCTTACTCACATCGGTGCCTGTCGAGATTGCGCTGGCTGATTTATACGAAGGCGTTGGATTCGAGTCTTCTGAAAAGAGTTTTGATTAGGAGTGCAATCAGCCCTCGGGCTTAGTGCGACTAAGATTGAGCTATTTCCCTTTCATTTGGGTTTTGGCCTGCTCCATTGCCAGGGACTTAAACGCCTCAAAGGATTGAATATTCGATGCCCCTTCGATAGCCTTCACGGCTAAATCCTGAACCTGTTTCAGGGCTGCCGCCAGCTGCTTCGATACGGTCTGAATCCGTTCCTCATTGGTTGCGATCGCGTGTTCTAGGGCTTGAATCCTCAGCTCATACACCCGCTTAAAGCCATCCAATTCCTTATGGCGCAAATCTGCTGCTATTTTCGCCTGGGCGCTGGCGGCTGATCCTGCCTCTTCCTTGGCCTGCTTAATCGCCGCTTCTTTTTCTGCTTCAAAGGCTTCGACTTGGGCTTTTAGCTCAGCAAAGTGCTGCTCTTGACGTGCGATCGCACCCTCCCGTTCCGCCCACTGTGCCGCCAATGCTTGCTTAGCCTCCGCCAGCTGCCGATAGCGCTCTTCTTGGGCTTGGGCATAGTCCGCCTGCGCTAAACTACGTTCCAGTGTCAGATTATAGTCATACTCTTCAGACTCACGCTGACTAGCTTTCTTCTGTTCATCATCCCGTTCTTTAATAGAACGCTTATGGTCCTCCTGTTCCTTTACCCAAGACTGCTTCAGGTCCCGTCGTTCATGGTCAAGCGTATCCTGCCTTTGAGTAAATTCAGCCTCAAAAGCTTTGCGCGTGTCTTCACAGGTTTGGATTAAGGTATCCAGGGTATCGGCTTGGATATCATCTAAACTGTGCAGCTCCTCCAGTTGAGCCAATTCTTCAGCAACGGCTGACCGGAGAGCTTGTAATTGAGCCGCTTTCGATGTCAGCTTTTCGGATAACTCATTGACGGCGCTGCCAAACCCCGCTTGCAACCCAGCCAAGGTGTGAATTGTTGCCTTCATTTTATCTTGCGTCTGATCGACGGGTGGCTGATTCATTACTTTCACAGGTTCAGAGGGTTTTGTCTCCGTCCCGGAGGTGGGACTCGTCGTTTTCAGCCTATCGACCTGTTTTTCTAGCTTATTTCGTTCTTTGAGCAAGTCATTATAAGCCTCTAGAATCTGTGCTTTTGTATTTCTATTGGTTGGTATTTCGGTCATGCTAACCCCTCTGTTTGTCTAAGCCTTAACCGTTGAGGATTTCTCAAACGCTTTCATGGTTAACGTGTGGGACTGTTGCATCGCCTCTTGCAATTGAGCATTAACATTTTCAATTTGCTGAGTTTGCTCTTGAATTTTATGTTCCAGAGATTGAATCGTAAATTCATACCCCTGTTTGGTAGCTTCCCACTCCTTTTCCAGCAGCTCGGCTTGTACCGCTGCATTTTGCTGGACAGCCGTAGTAATATCCGTTCTCGTTTTTTCTACCAACTGATTGAGATCGCTCGAGAATATATCCACACGTTGTTGATAGTCCACTAAGAGGAGCTGATTCTCCTCTAGAATTTTCTCTCGCTCAGCCCACTGCCGCTGGTTAACTTGCTCGGTATCCTGTAATTCTTTTTCTTGCTGGCGACGAGTCTCGTCAAAATCGTTGGCATCAACGGTTTGATGGCGCTCTAATTCATACCGATAGTCCGCTTCTTGTCGCTCTCGTTCTTTGATTAGCTGCTCCATTTGCGCTCTGACGGTCTGCTCAAAGTCGCTTTGCTCTTTGCCCCACTGAGACCGCACTTCAGTGATTTCTTGTTCAAGGGTAGCCTGTTGCTCGGTTCCCTTTTGCTCCAGGGTGCTGAGCTTATCCTGATGCTCTTGAGTCAGTAGGTGGAGGGTATCGGCCACTACACGAATTTGCTTCAGGGTTTGTAGATGACGCGTTTCGATGTCAATGGCCTGGTCCAGTTCCCCCAACTTTAAGGATTCGTCGGTTAATTTTTCTGACAGCTGGGTGACAATGCTGCCAAACTCCAGCTGTAGATCGGCTAGACCTTTGACAATGCTGTCAATTGTATAGGCCGAGGCCCCATCCAGCACCTGTTCATTTCTGGCCGCTGCGACTTCCTCTTCCTTAGTGGCAATTCTGGAACCTAGCTTTTTGCGATCTGTGAGAATTTTCTGGAAGGCGGCGAAAACTTGGTCTTTGCTATCCTGCGATGCAACCATCACCATGACTCCAGCTGACGCATCAATGGGAATAATTCTTACATCTATTGGTATTGTGACGCATCAGACTCTGATTAAACTTAATTTTTAATCAGGGGGTTGCTGGGCTAGGATATACCCCAACACCACGCCACTCAAACTACAGACTAAATCTAACGCATCCAAGGTTCGATAGGGCGCAATGCCTTGAACGATTTCTTCTGCTGTCATCACCAGGCCAAACAACACTGGAAAAACAGGCAAATGTCGCATTCCTCGGAAGTGTCGTCGATTCAATATGCGATGGCCTAAGTAGCTGGCCATCGCATAGAGCACCACATGACCAATTTTGTCGTAGTAGGGAATTTTATCTAGTAGATCAAGGGGCAGATTATTGGTATAGGCGGCCCATAGAATCAGTAAAAATAAGGCCCCATAGACGATGGCTAGCACGGCAATACTGCGCTGGGGCTGGTTAAGTTTAGATGACGTTTTCATGGAGAGTAATTAGGCTTGTATCTGGTTTTGATTACAGCGATCTACAGTGGATAGCGTCTCTATCTCGGATACATCAACCGTAATTGGTATAAGCCATGGGTAATCTATTTAGACGTCAAGCAGGGCTATGGTTGGGAATGATCGCCTTGGTGATCGGGATAGCTGTGTTTTATGACATTTCCTCTGAGGCTCAATCAGGGAAATTGATGGTGGATAATGAGCGGTTGCGATCGCACCTCCACACCTTAGCGACCAAACGCTACACCAACCTAGCCCTAGCTCGTACTCGGGCCTATCTCACTCAGCAGCTTAAAACCTATGGCTACGAGCCCATTTCTCAGACATTCGGTGCAGGCAACAGTGCAGGCACTAACCTCAGCATTGTGCGCCCAGGTACGCAAACTCCTCAACAAAAAATCCTAGTCGGTGCCCACTACGACTCAGTGTCCGGCTCCCCTGGAGCGGACGACAACGCTAGTGGCGTTGCTACCGCCCTAGAAATCGCCCGTATCTTTGCCAACTACCCCACCCATAAAAGTTTGCAAGTCGTCTTCTTTGACCAAGAAGAATTTCAGCCGGAAGGAGCCGGACTCGTGGGGAGTAATGCCTTTGTCAATAATCCAGCTAACCTAGATGGATTAGAAAGCTCCATAATCCTTGAAATGCTTGGCTATGCTTGCCATGAGCCTGGATGTCAAACCTATCCACCTGGTTTAGAACAACAAAATTTGCCCACCCAAGGAGATTTTATTGGAGTGTTGGGCGACACCGATCATTTAGACCTATTGGCCACCTTCGCAACCGAGATAGAGAATGAATCCACTGCCCCCACAGAGACGACCTTACAGGCAGTGACACTACCGGTCGCCATTGGGGCACTCCCCTTTATGCCAGATCTATTTCGCAGTGACCATGTTCCCTTTTGGTTAAAGGGTATTGGGGCCGTGATGGTTAGTGATACAGCTGATTTTCGCAATCCCAACTACCACCAGGAAAGTGATACCGTCGAGAGTCTAGATGAAGTATTTTTAGAACAGACTGCAAACTATATCGTGGAGCGAGTAGAAAAATTACTGCAAGGTAGCTGAGAGATAACAATCTAGAACTATACGTTGAGGAGCAGCCCAGATACCTCAAGATTTATTTTCTCTCAACATAAAAAAAGGCACTGCTACCCCCGACAAGATTTCATCTGCAAACTATTGGTTGGTAGCGTCGTTCACAGATCGGCTTATTTCTTAAATAGTCACAGCAAAAAGCGAGCAGCTCCATGAACTGCTCGCATCAATACACCGACTAACTTTTGCTTAGTCAGCAACTACACTCTTAGAAAGAGTTGCGACGGTAGCCACCGCCACCGCCACCACCGGAATTGCTCCGGGGCTTGGCTTCATTGACTTTCATTTCGCGGCCCATCCACTCGGCACCGTTCAATGCTTCAATTGCCTTTTCTTCATCTTCTTTAGCAGCCATTTCCACAAAGGCGAAACCCCGTGGACGACCAGTTTCGCGATCCATTGGCAAGCTAACGCGGTTAACCTTACCGTACTCGGTAAAGACCTGCTCTAGCTCATCGTTCGTAACGTCATAGGACAAATTGCCCACATAAATAGACATAAGGAAATCCCCTTATCAAAAACATGTAGCGAGTTAAACGGAGATATTCCTGTTACTGAAATCGAAATCTCAACAAAATTACTTCTCTACCGAAAACTTACCGACTGCAATCATAGCATTTGATTTTATGCTTTGGGAACCCTATGGGGATATTTTTTGGTATGGGGGTCGCCAACGGCTAGGCCGCTCGAGCTGGAGCCATATCTTTGACAAATTCAGCCTGAAACTCACTAATTAAGTCCTGCTGGCCTTCATCTAATCTAGACCAACCCAACTTACGTAAAGAAGGTGGGATCTTAGGATAAAATGCCTCAGCAATACCGCCTGAAATTGCCGCTAGGGTTTTTGCATCCCCTCCGAGGGCGACTGCGTTACGAATGGCATCTTCAAAGTCGTTGGAGTGCAAAAATGCAATGATGGCTGCTTCTACAGTATCTCCTGCGAGGGTGCTGTACTGATAGCCTTGTTGCAGCGCCTGATAAGGAGTTTGAAAGCTGTAACCAAAAATGCTGGTCAGCAACTCTGCAATGGTCTCTTTGGACGCACCTGTGTTAGCCAGAAAGACAGCTGTTGCAGTAGCCTGAGCCCCTTTAATGCCATCGGGATGATTATGGCTAATCATGGCCGAGCGCTCAGCTTCTTCCATGACTTCCTTGAGATTGTCAAAAGCATAGGCAATGGGCACGGCTCTCACGGCCCCATCATTACGACAACTGTAGTAAGGCTTTAGGCAATTTGTCGTAGCCCACTCACTAAAACTGTTGTTGTAGCCTCCCGCTATCTGAGGATACCAGTCATACCAACGTGCATAGGTCTCTTCGTACTCCCCACCATAAAGTAGGTAGTCCGCAGTGGCCAGCATAAAGATCGTGTTTTCGGTCCAGTGACTGTCTGGAGTAACTAGTTCGAAGTCTTGGATTTTAGTCCGCTGATAGGCAGCGCCAATCACATCTCCAAGAATTGCTCCAAGCATATTCTTCTATTTATTTATCTGGTGTGTCGTTAACATTCTTCGCTACAGCATTCTAGCGCATACTGTGATCGTGTGGGATAAGTTGCTTTTTAAAAAGCTGGGCGTTGCTGATCCCCAGAATATTTTTATCTGAAAACCATTGGTAAGCTTGGCTTCAGGCCCCACAGACGGGTTTCTATCAAAAATAGGACAACAGTGTATTGTGCGAACGATAAAGTTATAGAACCCTGGTCATGTCTTCTTCCCAATCTGACCTTTCATCTATTTGCTTTGATGTTCTGCCCCGCCAGCTCAACAGTTTTTGCGATCCGCTTTTCCCGAGTAGCCGTTTGCTTGGCACGTTTAATCCATTGCAGGATTCCTTTCTTTTATGTTTTTTGTAGGTAACAAGCCAGATACTATCGATTTGGGTATAGTTGTTGACTAGCCAGGTTCGCCGCTGGTTACTTCGACCTGCTCAAACTGTTTCATGTCGATGGAAGTATGCCGTCTGAAACTTTAAAAGCTAGCTTCGTTGTTGTAGCGCGATGGGTTCACAAGATTAGCGAAACCTACGTAGCTCCAGAGCGAGGCACCCTGTTGCTGGTTATTCAGATGTGGCTGAACACCCAAGGACCTATTGGCCTCTAAATTGGCAAGCACGCCGGTTAACGTTAGCGATAGCAAAAAATAGCAAAGACGGGTGGGAATGATGGAGGTTTCGTGACGCATTTAAAACAAACAGGTCTGTATCTATATCTTATTGATTAATAACAGACAGGTCTGTATCATGTCAATGACTTTATTTTTTAAGGCCGATGCCGCGTAAGTCTGCTGCTACCGATAAGCCACTCAAGGAGCACATTCTAGATGTGGCAGACCAGTTGTTTTATGGACAGGGACTGCACGCTATAGGCATTGACCGAGTCATTGCAGAGGCGAAAATTGCGAAGACAAGCCTCTACCGTTACTTTCCATCAAAAGATGCACTGATTCGGGCGTATTTAGAGCGGCGAAGTCAGCAGTTTTGGCAGCTATTGGAGGCGTATTTGACGAGCTGCGAGCCGCAGCCGATGGCACAGCTGATGGGTATGGTTGATTTTATAGCCGAGCTATTGGAGACACCTGAGTGTCAGGGATGTCCGTTTTTGCTGGCGGCGAGTGAGTTTGCTGATGCGGAACATCCGTCACGGCAGGTGTGCATGGCCCATAAGGGGGAGGTGTGCGATCGCATCGCTACCCTAGCCAAAGAGTCTAACCTCAACCAGCCTCAGGCCTTAGCCGCCCAGCTCACCATGCTTATAGACGGCGGTTTTTCCCAGGCTCGATATTTGGGAACTGAGCCCATCGGCCACACCTTTAAGAGTGCCGCCATGGCGTTGATTAACCAGTGCTTTACACCTTAAACCAATCGCCGATGTCGCTGTTGCTGCAGCCATAGCACCACCAGCAAGGTAAAGAGTACCAGGGGCCAGCTCATCTGATTGAGAATGGCCCAGTCAAACCGATGGAATACTCGCCCTGCCAGAAACGTGACTACAGCAACAAAGCTAAACATAATAAAGTCGTGGATCGCCTGCACTTTGCCTTTCTCCGCAGGCGTGTGGGTTTCTGTCAGTAAAGTAGTGGACCCCACATACATAAAATTCCAGCCTAGACCCAGGAGAAATAGGGCCATGGCAAAATGCCAAAAACTAGTGCCCGCTAAATTTAGCCCCATACAGCCCAGGTTAAGCACCGCCCCAGTCACAATAATCTGTAACACCCCCAAACGTTTAATCAACCAGCCTGTAATCAGTGATGGGGCAAACATCCCAATCACGTGCCACTGAATTACCGAGGCTGTTTGGTCAAAAGAATGAGTTTCTGCTGCCATGGCCAGGGGTGTGGCCGTCATGACAAATACCATAACGCCATAGCTGACAGTACTTCCCAGCGTGGCAACCAAAAACTTTGGCTGACGCATAATCTTTAATAGGGGAAGTGTACGTTGCCCACTGTGTTCTGCCTCGGTAGAGGGCACCTGCAACCCCAAAAACAACAGACTAGAGAGCACCTGTAGTCCCAATATTGCCACCAGTGCCCCAATATAGAGGTCGCTGTTAAACCATCCTTGAGACCCCGTGGCCACCCATGGTCCTAAAATTGCGGCAATGATTCCGCCTGCTAACACCCAAGAGATTGCCTGGGACCGAAAAGCATCATCTACCACATCAGCAGCGGCAAAACGGTAGTAACCAACAAAACCATTGGCAACACCGAGTAGTGTAGTAGACAGAGTAAATAGCCAAAAGTGAGCAATGGTGAGACTATAAATACCAACAGCGGCTCCAATAAAACCCACTAATGAGCCCACGAGAAAGCCACCGCGTCGCCCGATGTGCTGCATCAGTAATGAGGCCGGAATTGTTGCCACCATGGTCGCCACCTGTCGCATGGCCAGCGGTACTGTGGCCATGGTTTTGTCAGTGGCAAGAGCATAGCCGATGAGGGCCGCAACCGTGACCAGGACCGTATTGGTGGTCATGGCTGTAGCTTGGGATAAGGCCAGCAGAGCTACCTGGGATTTGGCAGATTTCATAGGAGTGGGTGTTGGGCAGGTTTTGAGCCTAGCATGAACCCAAAGAGTCACCTATCGATGGGGCGTCGTGTGACTATCTATGGCATAGAAGAATGGCATACCTTATGGAACTACTTGGTAATGAAGTTGCAAGACGCCATTGCCATAGACTTTTTGATCAGTCAGTTCTAAAGCCGTTTGGTCAATTATCCCAGAGAAAAGAGAGATGCCATCCCCCATCAGAAATGGATTTATCTTGAGGATCAGCTGATCAATCAATTTTTCAGCAAAGAGCGCTGTGGCTAGCGTTGCCCCTCCACACAGCCAAATGTTTTTACCATCTGCCTGCTTCAACTGTTTAACTAACTCCATCGCCTTCTCTGAGACAAGAACAACGTCGGGATGAGGACTTTCTTTGATACTGTTCGAAAAGAGATACTGCTTCATATGAGGATAAGGATTTGACACCCCGTCCTTTAATCCGATTTCGTAGGTTTTTCTCCCCATTAAAACAGTATCAAACCATTTATTTGCACCAGAGATACCCATAACCTCACGCAGATGGGACGGAACGGTCTCGGGAAACGTAGAAAATAACGCTGTCAGGTAATCCATATCGTGGGAAAACCCACCATGGGAACCATCAGCATGGGCAATAAATCCGTCAATGCTGCAGGCGACATAGTAAACCAGTTCTCGCATGGTGCTTTCCTCTTGGTAGATGTCTTGCCCAATATAAACAACCGGACATCAGGCAGACTGGCTACTACCCCATGATTATTATCAATTTCGGAAAATAGAGGAAAATCTTAGGAATGAGGATTTTTAATTAACCTCAATTCTTTCGATTGTCCAATTGCCTGGGGCATCGTTAAATGCAGCGACAAATTCAGCTTCTCCCCATGCTTGAACCGTGTCAATCGATACGGTTCTGATATCTGTCTTTTGATTGGCCTGCTGGGAACGGATGGTCAGGATAACGTTATTGGCATGGCTCCAGCCATTATTGAGCACAGTCCCTTTGATACTGTTACCTTCTATGCGAACACCCACTGTCCATAGGTTAGCTAAGATACTGGCTGGAGCCGGTGATACCGCTGTCGTTTTTGTTGGCGAGGTGATTCTATCGTTTGAGAAACGAGGTTCAGGTCCCTGATAGGGTTGCGTTTCAATTTTGACAGGAGAGGGGGTAAGTCCCTCGCAGCTGACCATCTCATTCTGTTTATGCTCACCACTGATGTGAGCATAAAACTGATGTCGCCAGTCGAGCAGCTTTTGCTGATAGTCTGGGCTCACCGTAGGAGAGCTAATT
Source organism: Leptolyngbya cf. ectocarpi LEGE 11479 (assembly GCF_015207065.1). Classification (GTDB taxonomy): domain Bacteria; phylum Cyanobacteriota; class Cyanobacteriia; order Phormidesmidales; family Phormidesmidaceae; genus Leptothoe; species Leptothoe ectocarpi. The sequence continues at coordinate 14,261 of NZ_JADEXP010000142.1, forward strand.
AATTTGCTGGATAACTCAATGGCGTCATACCATTCTTGAAAACAAATAGCCTCTCGTAAATCTTCTTTGATATCTACATCTGAAATCGTAGCATCGGCACTTTCGGCAGTGGCGGCAGTTCCAGCTAGCGCTAGTAATGAGCCAAGAACGACAGGAGCTTTCATAGATAGAGCTAGGAGAAGACTTACTGCCTATTATTTCAACACGTAGAAAGACCGCTCAGGATGAAATATGTGAAGATGCGGCTGATAGGCGGAATTGGCAAAAAAGACTTGTATTCCTATGGTTAAGGCACTCTAATATCAACGACTAGAGGACGGTGATCGGAACCTGTGTCAGTGCCGACATGGATATCAGTGACGTCTAAGCCATGACTCAATAGACAGTGATCAATGGGAATAGAAAGTAGGGGTGTTAATGCCCTTGGGATGGTGGCGTAAGTCCCTGGTGTGGGCCAGGTGGGTAAAATGCCAAAGCCCGAACGAGCGTTTTTTAGATTTGTTTTGCGCACTAGGCGCTGATAGTAAGGAGACCACATGGTGGTGTTTAGATCGCCAGCGAGGATGATTTGATGAGGGGGTTGAGATCGCACTGCTTCAGACCTCAAATCCTCCAAATACTGGCGAATCAAATCCAGTTGCTGATTCCGGGAGTGAAAAAAGCTGGTTTTCACCGGGGGAAACGGATGCGTTGCTAAGACTGTAATCGGCTGCCTACCAACCATAATTTCGGTGACAACACTAGTATTTTTTTCAGTCCCAAAGAATTCAATCT
>NZ_JADEXP010000143.1 GCF_015207065.1 Leptolyngbya cf. ectocarpi LEGE 11479
TCACAGACAGTGGAACAACCTTTAGACTTACTAATCTTTTAATTTCAAAATAGTTGTTGATATAAAGCTATAGGAGTAAGCAATTAATGTCTGCCTCAAAAGTGATGGTTGTCGAAGATGAAAGTATTATTTCTCTACATCTTAAAACCACGTTGCTTAGATTAGGATATTCTGTATCGGGAGTCGCAGCCTCTGGTGATGCTGCCCTCAGAAAGATCAAAGTCTCCCGTCCTGATTTGATCCTCATGGACATTCATCTCAAAGGAGACATGACCGGTATTGAGGTCTCCGAGAAAATTAAGTCTGATTTTCAGATTCCAATTATCTATTTGACGGCTAATGCGGATAGCTTAACCTTTCAAGAAGCTAAGCAAACCGATCCCTATAGCTACATAATCAAGCCATTTGAAGAAAAAGAGCTAGGTATTGCGATCGAGATCGCCCTGCATCAGCATCAAAAAGAGCAGACCACCCGATCTACTGAAGCATGGTATACCTTCGCATTTAAGGCTCTGCAAGCAGCGGTCATTGCAACGGACCCAGATGGCTATGTTGTCTTCATGAATGCATATGCTGAAATGATCACAGGTTGGACATTTACGGATGCGTTTAATCGACCCATAGCAGAGATTTTCAAGTTTAAAGAGAAGCATCAGCGGTCGTCCGATGTAGAGCAAAATATTGGCCCAATTTTGATGGATTTGCTCAACGGTAAAAGTTTTGTCCCCCTGCCGGAAGGCATACAGCTGTTACCCAGACCTGGAACAGCTATCCCTCTAACAGGAACACTACCTGCATCAGAAACCTTAATCCCCATTGAGGGTAATGCAGCCACTATTAAAGATTCGATAGGAGATATTCTTGGCAACATTTTTATTTTTAGACGGCTGCAGGCGTCTTTACCCTATAGATCTCATGGCCAGCCCCCTGCTCCTGCTCAGCAACGGGTTATCCATCAAGCTAACTCCCAAGGTTCTAGTCAAACAACCGATGAGGAAGCCGATGATATTGCTTTGATTCAAGCATTTATACAGGCGTTTATACAAGGAGAATCTATACTGCTGTCTACGCCCAGATTAATAGCCGAAGCCCATGCCGGATCGACTACATTAACAGCAAAATCGGAAGGTATTATTGTCAATGTAAAAAGTATTGATAATAATAAACTTACCGCTGCGGTCAAACGAGACTCTCCTTATTGGGAAATGATCTGTCAAGTATTTATAAATTTCAGCTTTTTTCCCGTTGGGCAAAGAACTAATGGCACCTGTTATTTTCAATATCGGGCTATACCGGAACAATGTCAGGTTTATTGTACAACTGCCATGAACCTGTGGGATGCCTGGCGTGGTAGGGGGGATCGAGACGGTTGCGATCGCACTAACAAGTCAGTTCGCACCTCCCCCCAGCCCCCTCGCTCAAACATTCTCGTGCTCAGACGGGGTAGCTGGTACCACATCCAGAGAATGGCTTTTAATGAAGGCCGTCTACACGTCAGGACAATTGGTGGCGAAATTTTTATTCAGCCAGAGGAGTCATTAATCTGGGGTGCCCATATCTTGTAGATCGATGCCCCTGGTCTCAATACCGAATTTGTAAAGTCACTCTGGCATTGACAGTTTGTTCTCCCCCTTCTACGGGTGTACTAACATCGGCCACAGCTGATTCCAGCTGCCGTGACCGGGCGGCGTATGGGATCGGAGTCGGAGGAGTGGCATTATTCACCTGGATGCCGACAATCTCTTGGGCATTGAGGTTGAGGCTCTGTAAGACCACGTCAGCCTGGGCCTGGGCATCGGCTGTGGCTGCCTGCAGGGCCGTATCGCGGGCATTCTCTAGGGCGTCATCGGTGGCGACAAAGCTAACGCTATTGATCTGATTAGCTCCGGTTGCGATCGCATCATCCAGCAACGTCCCCACGGCCTCCGTTGGCATCTGAAAACTGACAGTATTAGAGCCGCTATAGCCCGTAATGCGAGGTCGGCTGCCGTCATAGTTGTACTGCGGATTGAGACGAATACCCGTCGTTTGTAGCTGGTCAACGTTTTTCGACTTTAACAATTCAATCACCGCCGCTGACCGCTGAGCGATATCTTGTTGTACTATTTCTGCAGTCTCTCCCTGGGCCGTCACACCCAGCTGTACTCGGGCTAGCGTCGCCGGAATACTCTCACTGCCTGCTCCCGTAACGGTCAGTACCCTCAATTGGATCTCTTGGGCGGCCACCGGGGCAATGGTGGCCATATTTATGGCTCCCACCGCCAGTGCCGTCACTCCCAGCACGATGCCTGCCGATGGCAGTATCCACCGTCCTACGATCTGTTTCATATTCTCCCCCTTTATCTGCAAGTTTGAAACCTGTTTCTAATCTGTCATGGGATGCAGTGTGGCGGTACCCCTGTTACTATTTTTGTAACTTGCTAGGGAAGCATGATGTGTTATTGACATTCCTGCGCTACCGCCATACTGTGAGTTGTTAATAGCTGCTATAGCTATTGCTCCCAAAAATTTGGCCTGACGCCAGACAGCGGTGATCCACCACCCCTGCCCGGCTAACGTCCCCCGGCTGGTCCTAGCAGCCCGGTTCGGCTATCCTATGGTACGCCACCCCGGTTGCTTTTCTGGGGTGGCTACGTTTTTGGGAGGGTCCTAGATCGCCAAAGCGCTGCCGGGAGAACGTTTCCCAGCAGCGCGGCGGTCAAACAACTAACCCAAGGAGCCTCCCTATGTTTGATCGACCCTATACTCAGCAGACTAGTCCTATTCATCGTCTGCTGAGTGACCCGCCTGATTTACCGCTCGATCTGTCGTTTACCCAGCCACCGGGCGAAATCGTCCGCGTCATCCTGCTGGGTAGCCCCGGCGGCATTCATCAGACCCGGCATCTGCTGCACAACCTGAACTATGTCGAGGTAAATCAGTGGAGCCCGCTGATCGAAATTCCTGAGGGCAATCTGGTGATTCGCTCTGACCAGGGAGAACAGATGAGCATCGTGGTGAGGCGATTGTAGAATGGCCCAGGAATGAAACTCAATAGCTCGATCAGCTGAGTTTCATTCCTGACAGAGTCATGGATAAGCAAGTTGCAATCGTGTGTTCTAAGCTCGACCCAATTTCCCCTTTTCCCTTTTCCACCCTTACTCTTCCGCCTTTTCACCCCAGTGCCTTTGTATAATTAGGATGATCTTAGTCCTGCTGTGCTTGTATGCCGAGGGGTAATTATCCAATGGATCGATTAACTGACTATCGCCAATTGGTCCGCGACCTTATCATGGACCATACCAAGGTTCCTTATAAGCATGGTGACATTAGGTTTGAGACCGTCTTTGATAGCGAGTCCGATCGTTACTTGCTAATAATTTTAGGCCGTGAGAACAAACGTTATGAGCATGGTTGTTTGTTGCATGTTGATATTATCGATGGCAAAATCTGGATTCAACGGGATGGCACAGAAGAGGGTATTGCCACACAGCTTGTTGAGGCAGGTGTTCCCAAAGACCAAATAGTTTTAGGGTTCAAATCACCTGAACGGAGAAAGGATACGGAGTTTGCTGTTGCATGAAAATAAAATAGAAAGCGAAGAACAGAAATAGGAAACAGAAAGGCTGCTCGGTGAGTTACGAATTTAGGATAGGGAAATCAGGCTGTGGAGCTGAAGCTAGCGACGGGTTGAAACTCCGGCGCTAGCTGAGGGTTGTCCACTAAAAGGGACATTTTGGTGTAGAGGCGTTGGTAGCTAGTCGCGGACCGATCGAAGCTCGGATCCTGAAAAAGTCTCCAGTGATAGAAATAGAAGCTGGCCCCTGGCTAGTGGATCAAGAACCGGTGATACCAGATATTGTTTTAGCGGCCATTTTGCACGTGTTGCGATCGCACAGTCAAAATAATGAATAACAGGTTCAGAGTCTCCAAATAGTCGCCGTTTAATAATTGTCTCTCTCTAGCTGTTCATGACTCGCTTAACCTCCGCGATTTGAGGCTTAAACGGCGTTGTTGCGCGAATGTGCTAGAGAGACTTAGCGACCTCCAGACAAACAGCAAGTGGGGCGTCTGTTTTAATAGCTTGGGCATCGAGATGGGTGCGCGTGGCCCGGTAGTGGCTATCGGCTACTGGCCGCTCGCGAATCCCCGCAATCAATCGGTCCCGTGCCGGTATATCCATTTGACCACGACGGCCAATCTCGGCTAAGGGATAATAGTACGGAGGCATTGTCGCCTCTGCCATCATGACCGCTAGTAGCTGCTGGATGCGCTGGGGCCACTGCCACTTGTTCGCTAATTTGGCCATCTGGCCCACATATTCCATATCGTGAAGAGGGCCTAACCACATCGGTCCGCTAACCACCGGAGCGGTGCCACAGACCTCACAGCTCAGCTGACCTAGCTGCCGCCACCCCGCCGTCCGAAACTGACCGCAGCCATAGCAGTAGGCCAAAAATCCATAGTCCTCATCCTGCCAGGACTGGGGCACAACACGCACCATCGCCCGATGGATGGACCCATTAAAAATCGAGAATACCGGCTGTATACACCAGCCTCTAGCCGCTGCTTGCTGAGCGGCATAGCCCATCAGTAGCCGCAATCCTTGTTCATACACAGCGGGATGACGGCGGGCACAGGCCCCATACATTTGCACACTTTTTTCTAGGGCATGCCCCCCGGTGGTCCGTCCGTCAGTGCTGGTGAGATAGAGCAGCCCGCCAAACTTGATGGCCCACAGAGCGCTATTGATAAACGGCGTCGGACTACCAAAATTATCAATGTCAATTAGGTCGTAATAGTCTTGCTGCTGGGCACAGCGAAAAAATAATTGGTTGGCATCCTGGTGGGTAATGCCATAGGACTCAGGGGCCATGCCCTGGCGCAGGTTTTCCTGTAACAATGCGCGTAGCTCGGGGTTCCCTTCATTGGCCCAAATCCAGTCGGCACCGGATTCGAGATGGTAGCGTAGAGGCCGCACACCACAGCCAGTCATGGCATCGATTACCCGCAGCTGGCCGTGGTGCTGGCGATAGATAGCCGCAGCCAGTACCGCTAAATCGCGGCCGATTTGGCTCGAGCTACGGTAGAAGGCGTTTGCGATCGCAAACCGCGCCTTCCCCTCTTCTATCCAACCCTCAGCACCCTCAGCACCCCTCAAAATTTGCCTCTTTAACAACCCAACCCTACAGAACCGCCTCAATCGCCGCCGTTAGCTGCTCAGCACTCAGGTCAGTAATCACAAACACCTCCTGAATGGATTTGCCTTTGCGGGCAATCAGCTTAAACCCACCCAAAATCGGCACCGATATCTTCAGTCGGAATTTGGGCGCATGGGAGCGACCGCGACTAATGACCGCTGGAGTTAAGGTTTTGATTTGAGGGTGAGCCGCTAGCTTATGGAGCATGGCAATCAGCCCCGGCAGATGGGTGGAATGGTTAAGGACCACTCGACCGTCTTGCTTTTTGGCTTGCTTTTTGGGCTGCTTTTTGGGCTGCTTTTTGGGCGTCGAGGCCATGGACTAAGCCTTCTCCAAAGGGGCCATAGTCAAGCCAGCTCGAATCAGCTGACTGTGATATAGCTCTGCCTGCTCCAACGGTCCGACCCAGACGGTGGCCTGACCCTCGTGATGGATCTGGTTAGTCAGCTTCCACGCTTGGTCCGGTGTCATGTGGGGAATATATTTCACCAGCGTTTCAGCCACATGCTGAAACGTGTTGAAATCATCATTGAGCACGATAACTTTGTAATCTGGGTAAGCTTGCCGAGTGGTTTGCTTTGCCTTCTCTTTGGTTACCGTCGGTGCCGCAGAGGACGCCTGAATGGCTGAATTTAAAACTGTCGCCTTCATGGGGGATGTCTTAGCAAGGACAACGGACATAACGATCAAATTATCGCCTAGGGACATGATTGTAGCGGTCTCTATATACAGTAACAAAATCACCCCAGAGATTCAGCTGGGGCTCTGAAGCCAGAAAGAACTCGGGTCACCCAGGCATAAACCAGTCTGGAAGTCGTCACCCCCATGTATGCCCTTGTGGATACCACTTTGTATGCTGGATAATCACCTGTGAGTCCCTGGGCTTGCCATGGTTGGGTCTACCTACGTAATTTGCTATCACCAAACGAGTAAAGGAACGAGTATGAAACACTGGCGTTGGTTACAGGGTATTGGCCTCGGACTCCTGATGGCTGGTGGGGCCACCGCAATCCAGGCTGCTGCTGCACCCTTGCCCAAACCTTTGCGGCCTCTCCGCTTGGCCCAAAGCTATACAGACTTAGTGGCTGTCTCCCTATTTCAGCACTATACGGCGGGTTATCCAGCCCCGGTTTTAACCGATGGTCTATCCTCACGGCAAATTGATTCTGTACAGGTTACCTTTGTCCGGCGTCTGATTAACAACGCTGGGGACTCTGGCTCAGTGGTCGGATACAAAGTGGCGTTGACCAATCCCCAGGCCCAGGCCCAGCTGGGGGTGACCCATCCCCTCTACGGTTTTTTGCTAGAAAATATGCTGCTTGATGACGGTGCCACCTTACCCCTTCGGTTTGGCAGTCGTCCTCACGCCGAAGGGGACTTGATGGTGCGGGTGGGGAGTGCCGATATCAATCAAGCAGAAACAGATTTGGAGCTACTGGCAGGGTTAGATGCGGTGGTGCCATTTCTAGAACTGCCCGATTTGATCTACGAGGAAAATGCCCTCGTCAATGCTGGCGCTTTGGTCGCGGTCAATATGGGGGCTCGCTATGGCATTGTGGGCGATCCGGTGGAGCTAGACCCTGACACGAGCGGTCTAGAGCAGCTGGCGAATATTCGAGTGGTGTTGAATAATGCCCGGGGGCAATTCTTGGCTGAGGGCAATAGCACGGATCTTTTGGGGCATCCCATTAATGCGGTGCGCTGGCTGCGTGATACGTTGCAAACCCAGGGGGTGGCGCTCAGACCGGGCGATTTGCTATCGCTAGGTTCGATGACGTCCCTTGTATCATTAGAATCTGGCACAGACATCACGGGGATAGAAGCTCGGTATTTTGGTTTGGAGTCCACGGAGCGCTCTACCGATCTTGAGGTCTCATTTGATGTGCCTGATGAGGATAGCTAGCGAACTGCCGGGTATTTACGGGACCACTGGTACTACTATCTGGCACCACTGTACGGACTTCAGCCCCATCCAGGCGCGTATCTGCGAGTCTGGATGTGTTAGCGATGACTCATGATGGGGCATCTCTTCAACGCCAACAACGAGACTTTTGAACAGTTTATTTAAGCGGGTTGAGTACTAAATTCTCTGTTGTTACGTTGACCAGACAGTTTTCCGATTGGTCTACTGCCAAATTGCCGAAACGAGTTCTGAAAAATGTGTAGTTCTTTTATAAGACAGGTCAAACGCTAGCCGTATTTATTACCGTTGCTGATTTAGAGGGTGAATCGCTCTATTAAAAGTGCCATAGAGCAGCCTCTTTACAGAGCAGATCACACCGAGAATCCGCAACGCCGCTTAATCTCTAGGTTATTAAAGTTGCCAGAAAAGTCGTCATCATGCTTATTCGTTCGCGCTGTATTCAAACCTTGCTTGCTGTTGTAATGGTGGCCGCCGCCGGTCCCAGCTATGCCCTAGATTTTCCTGAGACTCGCGATCGCGGTGCCCCTGCCCGTGGTCCCTCTCTAGCCACACGGGGACAAATTTGCCTAGACCCACAGATGCGTCCGTCGCTGACGTCCTTATTGCCCCATAATGCGATCGCAACGGCCTTTGGGGCTGATACCGATATTCCCCTATCCCTCTGGTTCTATGTGCCTGAAACGGGGGCTGCTGGAGCAGAACTCACCGTAGTGGACGAGTTTGGCGACGAAATTTACCAGCAGAGCATTGACCTACCCGATACCCCCGGTACAATTCAAGTCACCTTGCCCAGATACCAGACCAACGGCACCACCCCTACATTTACGTCCGGAAGTCTGTACTACTGGGATTTTGCTCTGATTTGCGACCCTAGCGATCGCGGTGATGATGTCCTCATCGGTGGCGGCATCCAACGTCTAGATGCCAGTGCGGACTTCTTGGCCGAGCTAGACGCCGTGGTTGATAATCCCCTGGCCCAGGCCGAACTCTATGCCGCAGCGGGTGCCTGGCAAGAAACAATCACCTTAGCCGCTGGTCTGCGTCCTCAAAATCCTGAGGCTTGGGCCGAGCTACTATCATCAGTGGATCTGGCTGTTGTGGCCGAGCAGCCCATTGTCGGACAGCCCATTGTCGGGCAGCAGCCCATTATCGAGCAGAATGAGCCCGAGCCGACAGCGGATGCGCCGCTCGGTAGTCCCAATGCACCTGTAGCTGTCCCTAATGGTGGTACTTTAGATGCCTCTGGTGCCGCCTCTGATAACTCTAATGATCTACAGCGGCTGCTAGAGGGCATCAACCAGTAGCGCTGACTCATGAATCCCAAAAAGCTTTGGTGGCGATGGCGGGGCATTGCCATGACCACGCCGACTATCACCCTGTTGGTTGTGCTATTGAGGGGGGTAGGGCTGTTACAGCCCTTAGAATGGCGTACCTACGATCAGTACCTCCAGTGGCGACCAGAGGAAACGGATTCGCGGATTGCCATTGTCGGTATCGACGAAGAAGATATTCGGCAGCTGGAACAGGCGATCCTGCCTGATGCAGTCTATGCAGAGGTGATTTCTAAGCTGGCTCAGCAAGAACCCAGGGCGATTGGGTTAGATATTATTCGAGATATTCCCGTTGAGCCCGGTCATGCCCAGCTGGAAAGCGTCTATCGCAATACACCAAATCTGGTGGGTATTCGCACCGTTTTAGGAGACAGTGCCGACCGCGACTTGATTGATGCGGCCCCAACGCTAGCAGACCTGGGGCAGGTGGGCATTAACGACGGCATTGTCGATAACGACAATACTATTCGGCGAGGGTTGCTGATGGTGACCACCCCCGAAGGCGATCAGGCACCTAGCTTAGCGCTCTATCTAGCTTTGCTGTATCTCGATGCTGAGGGCATTGGACCAGAACCTGTGGGTGATCAGGATTTTTGGCAGCTGAACGGTACTGTTTTTCGACCTTTGGAGACCAATGATGGCGGCTATGTCCGCGCCGATACCAGGGGCTACCAAACTCTGATCAACTATTTGGGCGGCAGCGAAGTGATTGAAACCGTGCCCCTACGAGCTGTCCTTAATGATGAGCTACCGGATAACTGGGCGACAGATCGGGTGATTTTGATCGGCGCTGTGGCTGAAAGTCTCAAAGACAGATTTTTTGTGCCCCACAGCAGCAAACTGCTGTCCCTCCCCAAGACCATGGCTGGTGTGGAAATCCACGCTAATTTAACCAGCCAAATCATCAGTGCAGCGTTGGATGGTCGAGCATTGATTCGCACCTGGCCAGAAGCGGTGGAAATTCTATGGATTTTCCTATGGGCCTTATTGGGGGCGACGATCACCTGGCTCCAGCGAAATCCGGGGAAACGCACCCTAATACGACAAATGGCGTTGCTGGTGGCCATTGCCTCAATCCTGGTGTTGGGGGCCTATGCGTTGCTATTAGCAGGCTGGTGGGTGCCTGTGATGCCGCCACTGATGGCCTTAGTGGGGGCCGCTGCTGGGGTGAATACCTACCTGGCCCACAGTGCTAGCCAGATCCGCCGCACCTTTAGCCGCTATCTAAGCGACCAAATTGTTGCTGATCTGTTGGAAAATCCTGACAAACTTAGACTGGGGGGAGCCACCCGTAAGATTACTATTCTCACATCTGACCTGCGGGGGTTTACAGCTTTATCAGAGCAGCTGCCCCCAGAACAGGTGGTAAAGATCCTAAACCTCTACCTGGGCTATATGTCCGATGTCATCAATGAGTATCAGGGGGTGATTGATGAGTTTATGGGGGATGGCATTTTAGTGATTTTTGGTGCGCCGAAGATTAAAGACAATGATAACCATGCCACTCGGGCAGTGGCCTGTGCGATCGCAATGCAACAAGCCATGGGCCAAGTCAATGCCGCCATGCGCGCCAATGGCTTCCCCGAACAAGAAATGGGTATTGGCATTAACACTGGTCGCGTTGTCGTCGGCAACATTGGCTCTGAAAAACGGACCAAATACAGCGTTATCGGCGGTGCCGTGAATCTCGCCTTTCGCATTGAGTCTTACACCACAGGCGGCCAAATTTTTATTTCTGAAGACACCCATCAAGAAATCGGCACCATTAATAACCACCGGCTCGCCATCCAAAGCAAGATTGACGTTTATCCCAAAGGCATCAAACGTCCCATTACCATCTACGATGTGGTCGGGATTGGGGGAGATCTGTACAACCTTTCCTTAACCCATGAAGACTTACCCCTAGAGCCCCTGACTAAAACTATCCCGGTCGAATATGTTGCCCTAGAAGGCAAGCAGGTCGGGGCCGAACATCGGACTGGCAGCCTGCAAAAGTTATCGGCTAAAACAGCCCTACTCCACATCGAAGAAACTGACCGTCTCAATCTGCTCACCAACATCAAGCTCGTCATCCAAGCAACGTCGGCTCCCGAAGAGGTGCGGGAGACCGATATCTATGCCAAAGTGCAACAGCAGGCAACTGAGCAAGACTATCTGATCACCTTTACCGCCCGGTCCCCTGCCATTATCACCTGGCTCAATCAGCAAATTTAGCCCAGCCCTTTCAGAACCACCAGGGCTTCATCCACATGCTTTTTCGGGTTGAACTGGGAGTTAAAAATGTGACGGACCGTGCCAGTTTTATCAATCACATAGGTAACTCGACCCGGTAATAATCCAAGCGTTGTCGGTACGCCATAGGCTTTGCGTACACTGGAACCAGCATCGCTAACCAGGGTAAACGGCAGGCTGTACTTGCTGGCAAATGCCTGATGGGAGTCTGGCGAATCACTACTAATGCCGATCACCTCAGCCCCCAGGTCCTGAAAATCCTGGAAACTATCCCGAAACGTACAGGACTCCGTGGTGCAGCCCGGCGTATCATCCTTGGGGTAAAAGTACAGCACCACCGCCTTTTGACCCTTAAAACTAGAGAGCGTTACCGATTCCCCTGCCTGGGACTGCAGTGTAAAATCCGGAGCCGTGTCACCCACTTTAATCGCCATTGTCTGCGTTCCTTTTCTTTGTGAGAATAAATTGTTAACTTTTATTTAGCATACTGCCTCGGTAGAAAAATCAGTTTTCTATCGGCACACCCCATCGAGTTCAGTACCCATGCGCATTTTGCTCTGGTTTCGCAATGACCTCCGCCTTCACGACCATGAACCCCTCCATCGAGCCTTAGAGCAAACGGCAGAGATTATTCCTGTCTACTGTTTCGACCCTCGCCAGTTCGGTCAAACCAGCTTTGGCTTTCCAAAAACGGGTTCCTACCGCGCTCAGTTTTTGTTAGAGAGCGTCGCTGATTTACAAGCCTCCCTCCAGGCAAAGGGCAGCGATTTAGTCGTGCGCCAGGGTAAACCAGAGGAGGAAATTCCTACCCTAGCAAAAGCGCTCCAGGCAGATGCCGTCTACTGGCACGAAGAAGTCACCAGCGAAGAACTCGCGGTTGATGCGGCGCTAGAAAAGCAATTAGCCCAGCTCAAAATTGGCTATGAAGTGTATTGGGGAGCCACCCTCTATCATCTTGACGATTTACCTTTTAACATCTCTCAGCTACCCAAAGTTTTCACATCCTTTCGTAAACAGGTTGAGAAAAGCAGCTCGGTCTATCCCACCTTTGCCCCACCTAAACAGCTGTCGCCACTGCCGGAGGTAGATTTAGGTACATTACCCACCTTAGAAACCCTGGGCTTAGAACAGAAAACACCCGACTCGCGGGGCGTACTACCGTTCAAAGGGGGTGAGACGGAGGCCCTGAAGCGTTTGCAACACTACTTTTGGCAGGCCGATCGGCTGCGAGTCTATAAACAAACTCGCAATGGCATGCTGGGGGCAGACTACTCATCCAAATTCTCTCCTTGGCTAGCGTTAGGCTGCCTGTCTCCCCGACGTGTCTATGAAGAAGTGGGAGCCTATGAATCTGAGCGTGTGCGTAATGACTCTACCTACTGGCTGGTATTCGAGCTGCTGTGGCGAGACTTTTTTCGGTTTATCTGTGCTAAGCATGGAGACACCGTTTTTTATCCGTCAGGATTACGGGGGCTGCAAGTAGACTGGAAACAAGACTGGCCACGATTTGAACAGTGGACCCGTGGGGAAACCGGCTATCCCCTCGTGGATGCCAACATGCGAGAGTTAGCCGCCACTGGGTTTATGTCCAATCGGGGACGACAAAATGTGGCCAGCTTTCTCACCAAAAATCTTGGCATCGACTGGCGCATGGGGGCAGAATGGTTTGAGTCGCTGCTGGTCGACTACGACGTCTGCAGCAACTGGGGCAATTGGAATTACACAGCTGGTGTGGGCAACGACGCCCGAGGCTTTCGGTATTTCAATATTCCCAAACAGTCAAAGGACTACGACCCTGAGGGCAAGTATGTAAAACACTGGCTCCCAGAGTTAAAGCAGGTGCCGCGCAAAAAGATCCACAGTCCTTGGCGGCTGGATGCAGAAGAACAGAAACGCTGTAACGTCAGACTTGGCGTAGATTACCCTAATCCAGTGGTAGATTTAGAAAAATCAGTGCGCACCAATGAAGCGATCTATAATGCAGCTGTAGAAATACGACGCTAGGTGTGGAACGGCTAACCCTAGACAATGCTCAACTCCCACAGGATGTCCTGCTAGATTTGCGGATGGCAGGGTCCGTTTTATCTCGCTATGGTGCCAATCAAATTATTCTTTATGGCTCCATGGCTAGGGGCACCTATCGTCCTAATTCAGATATTGATATTTGTGTTCAAGGGTTACCGGCTCAAAATTTTTTTCGGGCTTTGGCAGAATGCCTGATGGCAGCCCAAAGATCGCTCAGTATTGTTGATTTTGGTACTCTTCATGGCTACTTCCGAGAAAGAGTATTAGCCGAGGGAAGAATCTTAATGAGTTTAGATATCCTGAAACAGGAAGTCGAATTCGGTCTTGAGAACCTTAGCAAAATATATGACAACGTTAGAACATTTTCTAAGTTAGATATTGATTCAAAGGTAAAGATCTCCGCACTGACCTATGAATGTTTGGGATATTACAACGCTATTGAACACTTGATTATTCGTTTTCTGAAGTATCTCAATGTAGATTTGCCAAGTGGGCAGTTTTCCCATAGAGATACCTTAAAACGATTTGACTCACTTGTATCCAATACGGGACAACAGGAAACAAAAAATACCATAGCGACCATTGCCAATTTAATGGCTTTTCGCCATGTTGCAACTAAAATATATGGTTTTCTAATCGATGAAGCAAAGCTAAATGTTGTTGTCAGTGATATCGAGCTAAATCATCAGGTAATTGAAAACCTATTTCGCGACCTAATTGCCAATATTTCTAAAGATAACAACCTAAATGGCTAATGAATAGCTTTGCGAGCAATAAAGGCCACATGGGCCTTGGGCAGCTGATACTTGCCATAGCTGCGCATGGTCTGTACTGTGAACCCGACTTGTCGTAGTTTATGGGCTATATCTGTTGAATGATATAGCCGTACATGATGGACTTCCTCATCACGTCGATAGTATGCACCGACTTTGCGCAGGGTGATAATACGACGTGTCAGGGTTGCTTGCTTTAAGTTTTCTTCTTTCTCTACAAGCACCAACCAATCATGACCTTCATTAAAGTGTTGCTGCTGATTGGGGTTGACCTGTCCAGGTTCTGCCATATCAAAGATGAATACACCACCGGGTGAAAGGGCTTGATGAATACGCTTAAACAGCTGAAATAACAATTTTTGATTGTTGTCTGAGTCAAACAGATAGTTGAGACATTCGCCAATGGCAGTCACCACCTGGCATAGGGGAATATCGGTTTTGAACAGTGATGCAACTCGAAAATTAGCACTGGGGACACGGGCTCTAGCTAAGCCAATCATCGCATGGGAGATATCAATTCCTAGCACACGATAGCCTGCCTTAACAAATTCTAATGCTGATAATCCGCTGCCACAGCCTAAGTCAACAATGAGACCATCATTAATCTTGTTTTGGCGCAAAATAGAGAGAATACCCGCAGTTGTCTGGCACGCATAATCGCTGTAACCAACATCATGGATATAGGCAAGGTCTTCCTTGTAGTAATCTGTCATAGCTACCCCAAAAACTACCAGCGGTCGTCGCGATAGTCTTGGTCGTCACGGTAGTCTCGGTCTGGATATCTACGCTCTGGGTAGTTGCGATCGCGCCCCCTCTCACCATACCCACGGTCGTCGTAGCCCTGATCACGGTAGCCCTGGTTGTCGTAACCTTGCTCCCGATACCGTCTGTCATCGTAGCCCTGGTCTGGATATCCCTGGTCCTGATAGCCTTGGCCATACCCCCGCTCTGGATAGCCTTGGTCCTGGTATCCCCGATCTTGATGACCGCGACCGTAACCTTGGTCCTGATAACCGCGCTCTGGATAGCCCCGGTTGTCATACCCCCGACTGCCGTAGGGATCGCGGTAACTTCTATCGTAGGGACTGCCGTAGGGATCCCGCTGAGGCTTGCCACCGCTCTCCACATAGCGTTTTAGCTGATAGGCCATGCGTCGCAGTCCATCCCGCTCATCCTCTCGGATAAAGGGTAGAAAAACTCCTGACAGCGGCCCCATAAAGATATCCCGATGCAGATAGCGAGTGCGGCCAGGGGTAATTTCCTGCATCTCAAATGAATGCTCGGTTTTTAACCCTGGAATTTTTGATACCCAGCGCAGACAGCTACCCGGGCGCAGCGTCGTCACCACTGGCTGAAATTCTGTATCGGCATCGCCCTCAATGCGCTGCATTGCCAGAAAAACCTCGCGACCCAGCATAAAGTTTGAGCGCGGATCGCAATCGTAGAGAAACGTATTCCAGTAGCGCCAATCTTCCTTACGCACTAAGGCATCCCAGACCTGAGCAGCGGCGGCGTTGATTTCGATTTCGGCGTAAAGGCTAGGCATGGTGAAGGGGAATGGGG
>NZ_JADEXP010000144.1 GCF_015207065.1 Leptolyngbya cf. ectocarpi LEGE 11479
ATCTAGAACTATAGGGGAGCTGCACAACCATAAGGTTTCAGGTAAAGGCGGGCAAGGGGCAAGGGGCAGTTACGGCGCTCTATGCTTGCTTGCCTGAAGGGGCATATCCCCTTTAGGCAGCTACTTCGTTACTACAGCCCTGCCCTGTTTCTATGTCAGTAATATTGGATAGGGTGGTGTTAGCTATATTGCGCAGGGCTTCCCGTGTAAAAAATGCTTGATGAGCGGTAATCACCACGTTGGGAAACGACTGTAATAGTTGAAATGTGTCGTCCTGGATAACGGTGTCTGACAGATCCTCAAAAAATAGGTTCCCTTCTCGCTCGTAGACGTCAATGCCAAAGTAGCCCACGCGTCCCGACTTAATGGCTTCGATAACGGCTGAGGTATCAATCAGGCCGCCACGGCTAGTGTTGATCAACATTGCCCCTGGTCGTAGGTGCTGTAACGACTCTTTATTGATCAGATGGTGGGTGGAGGGCAGTAAAGGACAATGGAGAGAAACAATGTCGGAGCGAGTCAACAACAAAGATAGGTCTACATACTCCACACCCATGGCCTCACAGACCGGGTTAGGACGGACATCGTAGGCCAACAGCTTACAGCCAAACCCGTTCATAATCTGGGCAAAACATTGACCAATTTTGCCAGTGCCAACCACACCAACAGTTTTGCCATGGAGATCAAATCCTAACAAGCCATCTAAGGAAAAGTTGTCGTCTCGGACACGATTATAGGCACGATACAGCTTGCGATTGAGGGCCATGATCAGTCCCACAGCGTGCTCAGCCACGGCATAGGGAGAGTAGGCGGGAACTCGCACCACGGTTATGCCCAGACTCTTAGCCACATCTAGGCTGACATTGTTAAATCCGGCACAGCGGAGAGCGATGATGCGGGTGCCGGTGGTTGCGATCGCACGCAGTGTCTCTCCATTCAACTCATCGTTAATAAACACGCACACTGCTGGAAAACCGGAAGCCAGAGAGGCTGTTTCTACCGTCAAACGCGGTTCAAAAAAAGTCAATTCATGACCATAGGCTGCATTGACTTCAGTAAATGAGCGCTGGTCATAGGGTTTGGCATTAAAAAGAGCTGTTTTCATCCGTATTTGCCTACTCCACTCTAGTTAGCGTAAGGTCACTTACCTGCATTACTCTCATTGAATAACCTCACTTGTTGTCATAAAAACAAGCTAGCGACGTATCTAAACCTATTCCATCTCAATAGTAAGACCTGTCCATAAAAATTGGGGAAGTAAACTTAAAATCATCCGAATACTTTTGAAACCCTTGTTCACATCCAGGCTTGAAGCATTTCCATAGAGTAAACTACAGGTTTTAACTTGAGCATAGTTTATAAACTACTTGAATAGCTTGTATGAATGCGGTAAATACACCACCGTCCATACCACGGGATTTTGGTGGAAAAGGCTCACCGATTACTGTCTGAACCTTTTTAGTAATCTTAAAAGAACACTAAAGCTCTCTCAAAACTAATGAATGCCAAAATAGAAATTTGAGATAGAATTTGAGTATAAAGTTCAGTGTCCCTAGAAATTTCACTCTATTCTGTTAAGGAGCTGATACCTTGAGAAAGCCCAATCATAAGCGCTGCCTGAGCAAGTCATTGAGATCTCAAATTTAAGTATCAGAAAACACAATGGTCATATCTGACTGATTTTTTTCTGTTTATTTAATGCCATCTGTTAATAAAAAATTAAGAGCTGTTGTGGATTTAACCTGCTCTTAATCACCCTATTTTTAGTAAACCTATTCAAGGCCCCGAACTCAAGGTCAAAAAGACTTTTAGCGTGTCGTTTTTGCTGGACGAGAATACTAACCATGGTTCAAGCCCCCATTCAATCAACCAGTTCCATAACACCTGTGCTACCAGATGAGTTATCTCTCATAGACGCCTACTGGCGGGCCTGTAATTATCTCGCGGTTGGCATGATCTATCTGCGAGACAATCCTCTCCTGCAGGAACCCCTCAAAGCTGAACATGTGAAGCATCGCCTGCTGGGCCACTGGGGAGCGTCTCCAGCCCTCAGCTTTACCTATGTCCACTGCAATCGACTGATCAAAAAGTACGATCTAGACATGGTTTTCGTAGCCGGACCGGGTCACGGTGCCCCCGGCGTGCTGGGTCCGGTCTATCTAGAAGGCACCTACACCGAGCTTTACCCTGACAAAAGTGAAGACGCTGAAGGCATGCAGCGATTTTTCAAACAATTCTCATTTCCTGGGTTTATTGGTAGCCACGTCACCCCTGAGACACCCGGATCCATCCACGAAGGTGGTGAGCTTGGGTATAGCGTTTCCCATGCCTACGGAGCCGTCTTAGATAATCCGGATCTCATTGTTACCTGTGTCGTCGGTGATGGGGAAGCTGAGACCGGTCCCTTAGCCACCGCCTGGCATTCCAACAAGTTTATTAATCCTGCTCGCGATGGGGCCGTCCTGCCAATTTTGAACCTGAATGGTTACAAAATTGCTAACCCAACCATCTTGGCACGGATTTCCCAGGAAGAGCTAGAGTATCTGTTTCGAGGCTACGGCTACACCCCCTACTTTGTAGAAGGTAGCGATCCTGCCGAAATGCACCAGCAGATGGCCTCGGTGATGGAAGAATGCGTGCTCACCATCAAAGAGATTCAGCGAACAGCACGGGTCTCAGGGCAGGTGGAGCGCCCTCGGTGGCCAATGATTGTCTTACGTACCCCGAAAGGGTGGACCGGGCCAGCCGAAGTCGATGGCAAAAAAGTTGAAGACTTTTGGCGATCGCACCAGGTGCCCATGGGGGGCATGCACGATAACCCTGACCACCTGCGACGGCTAGAAGCCTGGATGCGTAGCTACCAGCCAGAAAAGCTGTTTGACGAGACGGGCACCCTGATCCCCGAACTCAAAGCCTTGGCCCCCACTGGCAACCGGCGCATGGGCTCGAACCCCCATGCCAACGGCGGCTTACTACGCAAGGCATTAAAGATCCCCAACTTCCATAACTATGCCATTCAGATGGAGCACCATGGCACCGAAGAGTTTGAAAATACCAAGGTGCTGGGCCTGCTGATGCGGGATATCATGCGGGACAATCCCCATAATTTCCGACTGATGGGTCCGGATGAAACCGCGTCGAACCGGTTGCAAGATGTTTATCAGGTCACCAAAAAGGTATGGATGGCAGACATCTATCCAGAAGACGCGGGGGGAACTGAGCTATCTCGCGATGGTCGGGTGATGGAAATGCTTAGCGAGCACACATTGCAAGGCTGGCTAGAGGGCTATCTCCTCACCGGACGCCATGGTCTTTTCCACACCTATGAGGCCTTTGCCCATGTGGTGGACTCTATGTTTAACCAGCATGCTAAGTGGTTAGATATCTGTCGTAACCATGTTCCCTGGAGACGGTCGGTATCGTCTCTCAATATTCTACTGTCGTCCCTAGTATGGCGACAGGACCACAACGGCTTTAGTCACCAAGACCCCGGCTATGTGGATTTAGTGACCAATAAGAGCCCCGATGTAGTGCGGCTGTATTTTCCGCCAGATGCCAACTGTCTGTTATCGGTCGCTGACCACTGCTTCCGCAGTACGGATTACATTAACGTCATCATTGCCGATAAACAAAAGCATCTACAGTATTTGCCCATGGATGAAGCCGTTGCCCACTGCACCAAGGGCATTGGCATTTGGGACTGGGCCAGCAACGATGACTGTGGCACCGAGCCCGATGAACCCGACGTGATCATGGCCTGCTGTGGAGATATTCCTACCATGGAATCTCTAGCGGCAACGGCTATTTTACGGGCAGAATTTCCTGAACTCAAGGTGCGTTTTGTTAACGTAGTTGATCTATTTAAGCTGGTTTCAGAGGGAGAACATCCCCATGGCCTATCGGACTGGGATTTTGATTCATTGTTTACCCCTGACAAACCTGTCATCTTTAACTTTCATGGCTATCCCTGGCTAATTCACAAGCTCGTTTATCGCCGGTCTAACCAGGAACGTATCCATGTGCGGGGCTATAAAGAAGAGGGGAATATCAATACGCCGTTGGAGCTGGCGATCAATAACGAGGTGGACCGTTTTAACTTGGTAATTGACGTGATCAACCGGGTGCCCAAGCTGGGTTCGGCAGCCGCCCATGTCAAAGAACGGATGAAAAACAAGATCATCGCCTGTCTGAGTTATGCCCATGAGCATGGCAAAGATGAGGATGCCATTGTGAACTGGCGATGGCCGTATTCAAAAGACGATTAGCAGAGTTACGGCCATTCCACAGACCCGATGAAAATCCTTGTTCTCAACGCTGGCTCTAGTAGTCACAAGCTCTGTCTCTATGCCTGGGGCGATGCTTTTTTACCCAAGTCAGCCCCGGCCCCAGTGTGGCAGGCGCAAATTGACTGGTACTCTGACCGGGTGACTGTCGAGGTCTCTCCCAAGGCCGCTTCACCAGGGGCACCTCTCAAGGAAAACAAAGACTTTACCTCCCGACGGCAAATTCTCTCTGAGGTGCTCAGCACTCTGTGGCAGGGCACAAACCCTGTCCTTCACAGGCCAGATGAGATTGATGCCGTTGGGCATCGGGTTGTCCATGGTGGGCAAACATACCAGACGAGCACCTTAGTTACCCCTGATGTGAAGACAGAGATTAGTCGGCTGCGATCGCTAGCTCCCAATCACAATCCTGCTAACCTCGAAGGCATTGAACTAATGGAGGAGCTACTGGGAGACACCCCCCAGATAGCGGTGTTTGACACAGCATTTCATCGCCAGATGCCGGATGTGGCCGCTATTTATCCGGGTCCCTATGAGTGGGTAAACCAGGGTATCCGGCGCTATGGCTTCCATGGCATCAGTCATCAGTACTGTAGCCAGCGAGCTGCTCAGCTCCTCAAGCGTGATGATTTGCGGCTGATTATTTGCCACCTGGGAAATGGCGGTTCTCTTACAGCGGTTCACCATGGTCAGAGCATCGATACCACCATGGGGTTTACGCCCCTAGATGGGCTGATGATGGGTACTCGGTCTGGAGCGATTGATCCAGGTATTTTGATTTACTTAATGCGGCAGGGGTACAGCGCCGACCAGCTAGATCAGGTACTCAATAAAGAGTCGGGACTTAAAGGTATTTCGGGTATTTCCCATGATTTACGTCACATTAAAGAGGCAATTACAGCCGGAGACGTCCGGGCTCAGCTGGCTCTAGATATCTATCTTCACCGTCTCAAGTCCTGTGTTGGTTCTATGCTCATGGGTCTGGGTGGGCTAGATGTCATTGTCTTTACCGCCGGTATTGGTGAACACGCGGCATCGATTCGCACAGAAACCTGCAAAGCCATGGCTTTTTTGGGACTCAAGCTAGACCTGGTTAAAAATGAACAAAATCCTGTTGATCAAGATGTTGCCATGACTGACTCTGCGGTGCGGGTGTTGGTAATTCACACGCAGGAAGACTGGGCAATTGCCCAAGACTGTTGGAGCTGTATCCAACAGATGCGCGATTCTGCCTGATAAACGCAGCGATAAGATATCCATTATCAAAAATATACGAATTATGATTTCGCTGTTTGCCTGATTATCTTTTCTACGCGAATGATTACCATGGTGTCAACGAGCTTCACAGACTGAAAGGAGACATCAGATGAAAGCGATTGGCTATACAGAGGCGGGACCGATTTCGGCAGACAGCGCCCTGATTGAGTTCGAGGCCGATAGTCCCAAACCTGGACCCAATGATCTGTTAGTAGAGGTGCGGGGTGTCTCCGTTAATCCGGTTGATGTCAAACTGCGGAGCAAGGCTCAGCCGGACAGTGGGCATCGCATTCTTGGCTTTGATGCTGCTGGGGTTGTAAAAGAAGTCGGCTCAGATGTGACGCGGTTTCAGCCCGGTGATGACGTATTTTACGCGGGTGACGTCACCCGGCCTGGCACCAATGCCCAGTTTCACGTCGTTGATGAACGCATTGTAGGTCGCAAGCCGTCGTCCCTGGGTTTTGCAGAGGCGGCGGGAATACCGCTGACGAGTATTACAGCCTGGGAGATTCTATTCGACAGTTTTGGCTTTAAAGAAGGAGACGGTGCCGGTGAATCACTGTTGGTAATTGGCGGTGCTGGCGGCGTCGGCTCTATTTTGATCCAGCTGGCAAAGAAGCTTACGGGGCTGAGCGTGATCGCGACAGCGTCGCGTGATGATACTCGGGAATGGGTTGCCAAGATGGGGGCTGACCATATTATTAACCATCGCAATCCACTGGACAAGGAGATGGAGGCGCTGGGCATTTCACCTCGGTATGTGGCCTCGCTTACCCATACGGCCAGCCACTATGGGGCAATCCAAGCGCTGATTAAACCACGTGGTCACATCGCTCTAATTGACGATCCGGGGTCGCTGGATGTTGTGCCCCTGAAGAGCAAGGCACTCTCTTTAAGCTGGGAGTTTATGTTTGCTCGGTCGATGTTCCAGACAGAGGATATGGATAAACAGCACCAGCTGCTGAACCGAGTTTCAGAGCTTCTGGATGATGGCACGCTGATTTCGACCGTTAATCACCATGGCGGCATTCTCAATGTTGAGAATCTGCGTGCTGCGCACGAGCTGCAGGAAAGCGGTAAGGCCATCGGTAAGACTGTGCTGGATGGCGTTGCTGCAGAATGACGCTGGGCACAACAAAATATCTTGCGTTAACTGGCATAAATTTCAGCGCTGGGAGAAAGATAGTTGTTGCCACACAAACGATACGTCTCGGTCATGGTCTGCCCAGCGATGGTGTTGGCCGTCCCGCCAAATCTGTGGCAGTCCCTGACCATGAAATGAGATGGCAACGCGCTTACCCGTACTACCTTGATAGTCAACCCGCCTGGCATCTACCGTTAGCCTCGCCTGGGAGGTGACTTGGCGTTGGAAGGTGGTAAAACTGCCGTGGGTCTGTGGTTCTCCCATCTCCAGTGCAAACCCGTGGTCAAATCTGTGGACCGCGATCCAGGTTTGATGACAAGCCAGGAAGGTGAGGCCAGCTGCTGTCTTTTGATCTACTGCTGCTTTAGTGCAGCCGTCAGGAATAATTATTTGAGGGGCTGTTTTACCCTGCCAGATCAACAGATTCTCATACTGGGCAATGGCGTGGGGCTGGTCAGCATTGACCGTTAGCTCATCAGTCCCGCCAGTGTCGTTGGCCATATGCAGACTAAAGCCCTGCCAATCGCCGCCAGTTCCCTTGGCTAGGCTGCCAAGCTGATAGCTATGGCTGATGTATAGCGTTTCATAGAAAGCGGGGCCATAGAGTTTGGGTTTCCAGTTTTCATAGTGGGGGTGGGTGCGCTGCAGTTCGATGGGTTTAGAGAATCGACGCTGTGCGATCGCAACCACATCCGCTGGCGGCAAATAATCACTGGTAATCCCATAGAGCCAATCCCGCTCCGGCTCATCGGGTGCCGGGGCCTGACCAAAATACAGCCAGAAAAAACGGGCGGCGCTATCCCCATAGGTCCGTTTGGATGGACCTGTCCAGCTACCGCGCCAGTACTTGATCGCCGCTGAATGATAGAGCCAGTCAAGAGCCTCCTTTGCCAGCTGTTGCACCTCCGGATCTTTGGCAAAGTCGTACAGATTCAAATAGGCCGCTGTCGTGTGACCATGGTAAACCGGGCTATCCCATTCCCCCATCCCGATGTCCAGAAGTGTGGACACGTAGCGCTCCAGATGCTGCTTATAAATTAACCGGGTAGCCTCATTCCCCGTTTCCTCCGCCATCAGGTATACCGAGGTATCCCGCATGGCCCTGAGGTTATCAGTGTTGCGACAATCAACCGGGGTATCACAATCATCGGTGGACCGAGACCAAAATTTACGGGGTGGCTGAGCCTTACGGGTCAGCGGATCGCTCACAGTAAAGTCGTGCATCGCCTGCCACATCCGCTGTCGATAGGCCGGTTCAAGCTGGTTGCCAAAGTAAAAGTACTTGCGCATCTGGCTTTTGAGGGTAAACCCTGACAGTAGGTCTACGCCCTGAGTTTCCGTGGCCTGGGAGTCAATCTGCTGCAAAAATTCCAGCGACGACGAGCGCCCCCACAGCACATCCGCCATCGCCAGCGGATAGGAATTCTTTTCATACTCATAGGCGATGCTGCCATAGGACTCAACCGCAGCCAGCTGCAGCAGCGTGAGCTGCAGTCTCACCTGAAACATCAAGATCCACCAGAGTTCTGCCATGGACGGCGATAAAGTGACTAAGGACGTTTGTTTCCTATGACCGCTCTGCTAGGGAGTTGAAGCCCTCGTCGGAAACAGCAAAGGGAGGAAGCGACAAAAACTCCACACCGCCCCAGTCCATGCGCGTTGCTCAAATCTTTGACGTCGCTCTCCTTCAAGATTTGATAATGGGACACAGCGGCACAACACCCAGCCAACACGTTATTGATTGATATCTCCTAATGCTAATAACCATAGCGAGGGATCTTTAGAAAACTTTTGTTTTTTACGCCTGCTTAAGTATTGCTCCATATCGCTCCATGTTTGTTAATGAGTCATCACAATCACAGATTCGGGAGCTAGCTGTACTGGCCAGGGGAGGGGCCGCTGCTGTAGCAGAGACCACTGATCGCGGTAGACCTCTGCCTGTAGGTGGTAATCATAGACATCGCTAGGCGGGCTGTGGAGCTTGATATACAGAGTCACGCGATGCTGAGTTTCACTGACCGTGGCCAGCCAGCCGGGAAAGGTGTTGGGGGTCTGCACTTCCAAATGGGTGAGGCCTGGAAACAGGATATGGTGAGCCCGAATGCCAATGTGGGCGGTTTCGGCTGGGGGCGAAGTCATCACCTGCAGCTGGCAGCCCCAGTCTAAGGCTTCCACAGATTGATCTGTCATGCGACGGGCTGAGGAAAAATTTTTGCATTCGGTGACTCGGGCTACGTCTACACTGGGTGGGTGTCTAAAAATCTCTTCTCGAGGTCCGGTTGCTGCTATCTGGCCATTGGCCAGGACTAACAGATGGGGACAAAGGCGGTAGGCTTCTTCCAGCTTGTGGGTGATGAATAGGGTAATACCGTCGTAGTGTGAAAGCACCTGGCGCAATAGGGTTTCAAGGTGGCTGCGTAGATAGGTGTCCAGTGCCGATAGGGGTTCGTCTAATAACAAAATTTCTGGCTCCATGGCCAGGGCCCTGGCTAGGGCCACCCGCTGTTGCTGTCCGCCCGATAGCTGACGGGGGTAACGATTTTCTAGACCGGATAGTTCCAGCATGTTTAGCCAACTGGCCACCAGGGTTACTCGTCGATGGCGGGGTTTGATGCCAAAGGCAATATTTTGGGCAACGGTGAGATGGGGAAATAAGGCATAGTTTTGAAAGACAATGCCGATGTTGCGATCGCAGCTCCTTACATTGACGCCCTTTTCCGCATCAAATAATATCCGACCATTGAGCACAAGCTGCCCCTGTATAGGCGTTTCTAGTCCAGCAATACAGCGCAGCGTCATACTCTTGCCAGCCCCCGAAGCCCCAAGAATTCCCAACGGTCGTTGCCCCACCTGAAACGCCACATCAAGGTGAAACCCCGACAGTACACTCTCTAGATCTACTTGCAACTCAGGAGAGACTAAGTTGACCGCCGATTTCTGGGGCCATCGAGAGTCCCTGATGGGTAAGGAAAATGTTGCGGTTCCAAAAAAAATCCAGTTAAACCCTCGTTTAGTCAAGGCGTTATGCCCTGTTCCAGAGCCACGGGCAATAATGGCAATGCTCCCCAGCGAAATAGCCACCATCATGAGTACCCAGGCCAGAGCCACCCCCATATTTCCAGCTTCTGCCGCAAAAAAAATGGCAATGGGCACCGTTTTCGTGATCCCAGGAATACTGCCACCCACCATCAAAGTCGCCCCAAACTCTCCCAGAGCACGGGCAAAACTTAAGACCGTTCCCGCCAATATACCTGGCCCAGCCAGGGGCATAAGGATTAGCCAAAACAGCCGCCACTCTGTTGCCCCCAGGGTACGGGCAGCACTGAGCAGGGTCGGGTCAACCTGCTCAAATGCCGCTAAAACCGTTTTATACATTAGGGGAAAAGCAACAACCGTAGCAGCCATGACAGCCGCTATCCACGTAAAAATTATCGATATCCCAGCACGATTGAGCAGCTGACCAACAGGGCCATGGTTACCCAATAGCAACAGCAGTAGAAACCCCACCACGGTTGGCGGCAGCACTAACGGTAGGGTAAAGATCCCGTCGATCATTCCCCGCGTCCGGCGACCCATTACCCATCGGGCTGCAGTAATTCCTAGAAAAACGGCCAATACCGTGGCGACCAATGCCGTTTTCAGCGAAATCCAGAGGGGAGAAAAATCAGTGGGCATTGAGTACAGTATCAGAGCAGGCCGCTTTGATTGTGCCATCTCTCAACATTTCTCGGCACGGCCCAACTCACCGCTCAACGTTAAGAAAGCCATAGTCTTGAAAAATGGCAAGGGCCGGAGCACTGACCAAAAAATCAACAAAGGCTTGGGCCGCATTGACCTGCTGACTGGCCTTAACAACAGCTATTAAATAGATAATGTCAGTATGACTGTTAGCCGGTGCCGTGGTAATCATCTGTACATGCCTAGATATCCGTGCATCTGTGGCATAGACCAGACCCGCATCCACATTGCCCGTTTCCACATAGGCCAACACATGGCGAACATTTTTGCCAAAGACCAACTTGGCCTGAAGACTGTCAAAAAGATTCAGAAATTTTAGAGTCTCTTTAGCATAGTGCCCAGCTGGCACACTTTCCGGTTCACCCATAGCAATTTTGTTGGCTATGGACAGGTCCTGAAAACTAGTAATGTTGTTATCACCCTTGGGTACGATCAAAACCATAGAATTTTGTATCAGTACCTGACGAGAGTTACTCAGCAGCAACCCTGTTTTCCCCAGCCTATCCACCCACTGGGGGGAAGCTGAGAGAAACAGATCGACCGGAGCCCCTTGAACAATTTGTTGAGCAAGAGAACCTGATGAACCAAAATTGTAGATAATTTCTACGGCAGGCATGATGGCTTGATAAGCTGTTCGAAGCTGTTCTAATACATCCTGCATACTGGCGGCGGCTGAGACAGTGAG
This sequence comes from Leptolyngbya cf. ectocarpi LEGE 11479, assembly GCF_015207065.1. GTDB lineage: Bacteria > Cyanobacteriota > Cyanobacteriia > Phormidesmidales > Phormidesmidaceae > Leptothoe > Leptothoe ectocarpi. The sequence continues at coordinate 11,108 of NZ_JADEXP010000144.1, forward strand.
TCGGACAGCCGCATCATGGGTCGCATGACCCATGGGGGCGGATGGTTTGCAACTCCCTAGGGATAGGGTAAATGCTCCGACAGCTTTCAACAGGAATTGCCGTCTATTCTCTAAACTGTTGCAGCAACCGCTGATTGACAGCACCCTCCGCTTTGGCTCGACCACGCTCTAGTTTCAACTGTAAGTTACATCAAAAAAATACAATAATTAAGCACTCCAGCCCATAGCGTCAGAACTTCTTAGCCTGATGGACATGGTTTGCACAAGGGTCGTCCTCAGCAACCTCTACACTAATCGCATTCTGCCCCTGGAACTCAGCAACTTTCCCATTCAAGCTCGATGCCTAAATCCCTGAGGCGATGTCGGTATATAGTATTTCTAATAGACTCGTTCACCGGCTAAATCAGCAACGGCAAAATAGCTAATCTAGTTTCAGCATAGTTCAAGGTAGACTCGTGGCATAATCACGTGTAAAAATCATCATTAATGAGTTCTTGAATACGGATGATCGTTGTACCATGTCTGCACAAGCCCAGTCGTTAGCTAACTTAATTATTGACGTATTGGGACATAAAGGAAGAAGATTCTTCCGCTTATTCAAGAAGCGTCCTAATCCACAGACGAAGCAGGCTATTTTGTCCGCTTCACAGAGCTATGTGCACAAGTTTAGGGAACGCCATGGCAGACTAAAAATCTTAGGAATGAGTAAGCCCGTCAGTTTAGACTCGGTTTACGTTCCGATTCGGCTTTTGGAAGAGGGCGAAATTAATAAATCCATGTCTATTGATGATATGGAAAAAGCTTACCGTACCCGCCACGAGCGGAAGCTATCGTCCAAATCAACTGATAAAAAAACGGCCATAGATGTGGCCAATGAAATTCAGTATTTATCAATTATTGGTGCTCCAGGGGCTGGCAAAACCACACTACTTCGCAAAATTGGTTTAGAAGCACTGAAATGTAAAAATGAAACTGATTTTCAGTATGCTTGCATACCAATTTGGATTGATTTAAAGAAGTTTACGGAAGAGACCATCAGTTTTCAAACCTACATTGCCAATGAATTAAAAACATTTGATTTTCCAGAAAGCGAAGAAATCACTGAAAAAGCCTTAAAAAAAGGGCGATTTTTAATTTTATTTGATGGGTTAGATGAAGTCTCATCCAGCAGTCGCCATCAGGTACTCGATAGTATTGAAACGTTTGTCGGTCGCCATGAAAAGAATCGCTACGTTATCTCCTGTAGGGCCGCTGCCTATCGCTGCCCCTCCCCTAGCTTCCGTGAGATAACCTTGGCTGGCAATAGCCAAGAACAGATTAAGCAATTTATTTACAACTGGTTCTCTTCGGATGAAGTGGGGGATGCTGAAGCTGCAGAAACCTGTTGGAAGTCCCTACGAAAGTCAGATAATATTGCGGTACGAGAGCTAGCTCAAACTCCACTGCTGCTAACATTCTTGTGTCTGGTATATAGTCGCTCCCTAACATTTTCTGGCAATAGAAGTATTCTGTACCATGAAGGGCTGCGTATTCTCTTAAAGAAATGGTTTGAAGAGAAACGTATTTCTAAAGAGAGTATATATGAAGGCTTACATATTGAGCTAGAAGAGAAACTGCTGGCTGAAATTGCCTATAAAGCCTTTAAAGACGACAAACTACTTTTTACTAAGGCCAACTTAGTAAAACATATTCGAGAATTCCTTTTAAGGGAATTGAATGCACCCAGCAATCTCAGCGGCGAAAATATCCTAGATGCCATTGCCATTCAGCAAGGTATCTTAGTAGAGCAATCCGAAGGCATTTATTCATTTTCCCACCTCACCTTTCAGGAATTTCTGGCTGCTCAGTACATCTATGAAAACTACACCAATCAGGCGCTCTCAGAGATGGTGCGTCTGCATGCCAATGACAAACGGTGGGAAGAAGTTTTCTTATTGATTGCTGGTCTTAAATATGATGAGAGTAACGTCATCAACCTTTTGCTTTACCTAAATCAGGTAGCTCAAGGATTTATTAATACCGAAAAACTGAGCGCCCTATGGGTGTGGGCATCCAATGTAACCACCGTTGAATCCACCTCAGAACAACTGATTGAAAAGCGAGCTAATGCTCTTTACCGAGCCTTTCACTACAGCCGGATTCTAGCTAAAAGTTCTAAATTAAAAGGTGACCTGGAAACCGTTCAGGCATTGCTCCAGCCGTTTATCTATAATCTGCGGGCATCTAATGATTTGACCCTGACAACGCATCTGATCAATGCGTTTCACAATGTCACTATTCAAATCGAGAGTACCGGTAAGCTCAATGACTCAGCCTTAACAAAGCGAGTTCAAACCGATCTCAAAAAAGCCATCAATTTAGCCAAGCCCCTAGCCAATAAGATTCGCAAACGGGCCAGTGTACGCAGCATGCGCTACTTAAAAAATCATGAGCAGCGCTCTTCCATCGATGAAGATTTAAAGAAGAATGAAATTTTTGCTAGCTCTGACTTTTTATCACTGTTTGAGCAATTAAACAGATTGAGTCTAAACATTCCCAGTACCCAATATCCTAGTCATGTCCACAAGAAATTTTTAGATGATCTAAAAAAAGTTTGCCTAGGTGTTCTGAAGATCGACGAATCATGGCTGATGATGTCTCGAGAAGAGGCTCAAGCCTGTCAAGACTGCCTGTATGTCACGCTGCTAATGCTGAAGTGCAGAAAAGAAGCCAAGCGAGTATCTCCCGAGCGATGGGAGTCAGTCCAAGAACAGATTTTATCCCTGAGTGTAGGGGAGTATCGTCCTGTTTCAGTATCAGTCCAGAGCTTTTTGGACCAGGTGGGGGCTGTGTCTAGACAGGAGGACGACAACAATCTACTAGTGACCAAAATTCCAGATGACTTTGGATTAAAACCACCCTTTCTCGTGTCCGTGGCTGCAGAAACACTGACCGAACAGGATATTGATGATCTGTTTCACAGATCAGATGAAATCAGAGAGGCTAACTCAGCACCCGCTGGCATTATCCTATATCAAGCTCCACCTGAAAAAGCCGCTAGAGAATTATTGGCAAATTTAAGCCTGCAGCAGAATTTTAAGGTTGTGCCCATTGCTCTAGCCGTGATTGAAAAGGCCCTGCCGAATACTGATGATTGCAAAGAAGTTTTCGCTAGTCATGTGCAGCGGTATATAGAGAAAACCGACTTTTTTAGAGATAAGGATGCAATTGACGATCAATTATTATTTTTTGGGCGCACGGAGCTGTTAAATCAGCTAGCGGCTGATCTTAAAGATAATCAAAATGTGGGACTGTTTGGATTACGAAAATCAGGTAAATCAACAATATTGCTACAGCTAGCTTTAACCTGTCAGGAGCATGCTGTTATTCATATAGATTTGCAGAAGTACAGCAGTATTGTTTATGGCATTGAGCTATTGGATGAAATTCTCCAAGGCCTGTACCGTTTAGCTAAGAGCAGAAATCCTCTAGTGGAAAAGCCCTCTCTCCTTTCTGACGCAGGGCAACCGCTCAAAGAGTCATCCCGTGAGTTTCATCAATGTTTCAAGCGCCTTTCTAAGTCAATTGAAAGTGTTGGATATGAGCTTCCTATTTTGTGCTTTTTAGATAATCTAGACAAGGTCTTCCCGCATTCCAATGAAAGGTTTGAAGAGAAGGCTGAAGAGTTTAATCTTGTATTTGGAGCACTGCGAGCATTAAACCAAAAAGAGCAGCTAATGTCTTTGGCAGTTACGGCTGTACAACCCCAGTGTAATCGAATTAAGCAGTGGAGTTTTTCAGATACATCTAAAAATCA
>NZ_JADEXP010000145.1 GCF_015207065.1 Leptolyngbya cf. ectocarpi LEGE 11479
CCCCATTACCGTAACAAAAAAGAAGCGCCCTGTGGCTGTGCGGGATGCTATTCAGCCCTACACGCCATGGAATTGTATGCAGAAGCGTTTGAGAGTGTTGATGCCCTGGATAAGCTAGAGGCATTCGCTAGCTTTCATGGACCTGACTTTTATCAACTGCCACGTAATACTGATCGCATTACTTTGAGTAAAACAACATGGCGCATTCCGGATGAAGTTCCCTTTACCACCTTTGGACTGGTTCCTTTACGAGCAGGAGAGGAAATAACATGGCAAATGGCGTAAGTTCTAAAGGATTGCAATGGTATCATCTACTGCCTTGTCAAGTGATGATATGAGCTGGTTTTTAAGTGATATAAGCACACTATGAAAGTCAAACATTTTATCAACTTACACAAAGGGACCACCTTCTTTTTTGTTCTCGGATTGATGCTGGCCTATCAAAACTTTACCCTGGGTCCCTGGGTCTATTTAGCGCTGCATGGCACCTATGGCTTTTTATGGCTACTTAAGGACAGACTCTACCCGGATAAACAGTGGGAGGAGGAAGTTGCTCTGCCGTTGGGTCTGGTCGGTTTTGGTGTCGTTAGTTTGTATTGGGTCGCTCCTTTTATTTTAATTAGCAGTGGTGTAGAACCGGCTCTGCCTTTAGTTGCTGCCGCCATTGCCCTGAATATACTCGGTGTCTTTCTCCACTATGTCAGTGACGCCCAGAAGTATTACACCCTCAAGTACAAGTCAGGCTTGATTACAGAAGGACTGTTTTCCCGCTGTCGCAATACCAACTATCTGGGCGAGATTTTAATTTATTTGTCCTTTACTATGTTGGTGATGCACTGGCTACCCTTTGTCATTCTGGGGGGATTTGCTGCTGGGATGTTTGTGCCCAACATGCTCAAAAAAGATAAATCTCTCTCCCGCTATCCTGAATTTGAGACCTATAAAGCAAACTCAGGATTGTTACTGCCCAAACTGATGGCCAACAACAATCAAACCGCTGATAAACCACATCTCAGTTAAGATTTAGTTTTTTTCTACAAAAAGGCATCAATTCTAGACGGAAATCGTGCCCGCCCCGATACGGACGCATTTTTTGTCGTGGCTGGTTTAGAGAATGGATTGATTGGTGAAATCCTCTATTTGTCAATAGTTTGTAGACTGAGAGCTTACACCTAGTTAGCCGTGAAGCTGAAACCCGCGCTAGGTTCGAAACCTACCGCTAGTTGAGGGCTGTCCGCTAAAGGGACAATCTGGCTGTGAAGCTCTAGATATAGAGCTTTTAGCGATCTTTAACCCCTTTAGTAGGTTTTAGTTCTGTTAACCTTGCGACTTTGAGTCCGAGGCGGGCTGACGCTTCATCGCCAAGCGCAAGATTTGAGCAAACTATGGTTCGACTCAGCAACGCCTCTTTTCCAAGTATGCCTGTGGCCATAGGTAACTGATATGCATTTAAATTGGCCATTCAGATTTAAGATGATTACCGCCAACTTCTAAGCAAAAATTCAGCAAGGTGTCGTTCAATGACACCCGTGGACATCAATATTCCTGACCGCCTTCAGTAAAATCACCTAATCTTTTATTTAAACTATGGTCCAATCCAAGCCTGCTCCACAGACACTGCCTAGTTTTGAGGCGACGTTGGGTCAATCTTTGACCAAGACGCCCATCAGCGTTCTCCAAGTTAATCTAGGCCGTAAGTGCAACCTCAGCTGCAGCCATTGCCATGTGGAAGCTGGACCTCAGCGCACTGAAGAGTTATCCCCTGAGGTGTGCGATCAGCTGGTGGAAATGATTCATCGTTTTCCACAAATTCAAACGGTGGATCTGACCGGGGGGGCACCGGAGATGAACTATGGATTTCGCCCCATTATTGAAGCCGCTCGCAGCCAAGCTAAAGAAGTGATTGTGCGGTCAAATTTGACCATCTTTTTTGAGCCTGGCTATGAAGATTTACCTGAGTATTTTGCTCAGAATCAGCTGCGGGTGGTGGCGTCGCTCCCCTGTTACCTGGAAGACAATGTGGACAAAATGCGGGGACAAGGGGTGTACAACGACTCCATCCAGGCCCTGCAGCTATTAAATCAACAAGGCTATGGGAAAGACCCAAATTTGGTGATTGATTTGGTTTATAACCCCCCGGTGCCCACGTCGACAGACTTTTCACTGACGCCGGAGCAGGCCGGTCTGGAGCAGGCGTATAAGACTTACCTGGATGAACACTTTGGCATTGAGTTCAACAGTTTGTTTACCATTACAAATTTGCCCATCGGTCGGACTAAATTTCACCTAAATCATCGTCAGCTGCATCAGCCCTATCTCAGGTTTTTGGCTCAGCATCACAATGCCGGTACAGTGGCCCATCTGATGTGTCGCAATGAGCTGTCGGTGGACTATTTAGGTCAGGTATATGACTGTGACTTTAACCAAATGGAGGGCATTCCTGCCCAGGATGCCCAAGGGCAGCCGGTCACGGTGAAGGCACTGCTGGACCGTGGCAGCTTAGACGTGATCGAGCATGTGCAAACTCGTTCCTACTGCTATGGCTGTACCGCTGGCAGCGGTTCTAGCTGTGGGGGGTCTTTGGTCTAAAGATGCAGCTACTTTGATGAATTGATTGGTTTATCACCCTAGAACTATTGGAGTATTACCCATGAACGATTTTAGAGAAGTGCTAGGCCCAGGGCGTGGCCAGCTGATTTTATCCAAGCTAACTCTGTCCAAACTAACTAAGGGGCTGATCAAATTTATGGCGTTTGCCTCTATCGGAATGGTACTGCTCGCGGCAGCCCCAGCCATGGCCCAGGATGCGGGGGAGTCTGTGGGCTTTTTTCAAGGGTTACAAAATCAGCTGGTCAGTACCCTGGCGTGGATTCAGTCCCTGGGGCTGTGGGCTCCTATTGTCTTTGTGCTGCTCTACATTGTCATTACGGTTGCGTTTTTGCCAGCATCGATTGTCACCCTTGGAGCGGGGTTTATTTTTGGTGTTGTGCAGGGATCGTTTTTGGTGTTCATAGCGGCGATGCTGGGGGCCACAGCGGCATTTTTGATCGGTCGCTATGTTGCCCGTGATTGGATTGCGCAGAAAATTGCGGGTAATAAAAAGTTTGCGGCCATTGATGATGCGATCGCAAAAGAAGGTAGAAAGCTTGTCTTTTTAATTCGACTATCTCCGGCCTTTCCCTTTAACCTTCTAAACTACGCCTTAGGGTTAACCCAGGTCTCTTTGACTGATTACATCCTAGGAACAACCGGTATTCTTCCAGGTACCATTATGTATGTGTACCTGGGGTCTCTAGTCAAAGATTTAGCAACCCTGGGAACTGGCGATGTCCCCTCTAATCCAGTCATTGACTGGGCGATCAAAATTTTGATCCTTGTTACGGTGGTCGCCATCACGGTGTACATTACCCGGATTGCCCGAAAAGCGTTGCAGGGAGTGTCAGACGAAGGGATGCCAGCTGAATCCTGACCCAGATTATTGGGTATTTATGCGTTCGTTGGCGACTCAGCAATTTTTCCAGTGCCCCCTATGCTTACGAAAAAAACCTTAGGTTGGTTAATGGCAGGCCTGCTCGTGGTTTGCTGTTGGCAATTGGTTGTCTTTTTCCTGGACCACCAGACACTCATGACAGTGTTTCACGGTGCCGGTAATTGGCAGGTTGCTCTTTTTCTCGGAGCCCATACTTTAGCCGCAGCAGTGGGGGTGCCAGGCACTGTGCTGGTGGTTATAGGGGGAGCCCTATTTGGTTTAGTTTGGGGCACCCTATGGTCCATTTTAGGAGCCACAGCTGGTGCGGTGGTGGCATTTTGGCTAGCGCGCTACCTGCTCCATGGTTGGTTCACACGGCGCTTTAGTCACCATCCTCGATTTCAGGGATTGTTTAAACGGTTGGACCATACGATGGATGAGCAGGCTCTGGCCTGTGTACTGGCGGTCCGATTTGCTCCAATTTCGCCCTTTAATGTGGTGAATTTTTTGTTTGGTTTGACCAATATTTCTGTGGCGCCCTACGCCATTGGTACCCTAATTGGCATCATTCCTGGCACAATGGCCTATACCTGGCTGGGGGTAACCGGTGTGGATGCCCTCCATGGCGGTAACTGGGGGCCTGTGGCACTATGTCTGAGTTTACTGATGGTGCTGTCGCTGATGCCAATTTTTGCTCGGAGGTATCGTCGAGGCGAACTGCGTTAGGTCGCTACTGGGCGGTTGCAACACCTGGCGCCATCGTTCGTCCATCGCTCACTGCTGATTATTCACACCCAGGCCACAATCTATACCTGGCACCCACAGGTTTTGTCTAAACGCTGTAGGATAGGCCCAAATCGATGGGATAGCGGACAGTGTTTAGCCGATTTATTGATCACGGCGGGCGTTTTATCAAATGCGCGCTCTGCTGGCAGCCCATGGGCAAGTTTGTAACGAGTTTGCTGCTCAGTGTGGTTTTAGGTTTGACGTTGTTCCTAGCTTCAGAACCGCTGGCCCAAGTACCCCAAGAGCAGGTGCCGCCAGAAACTCAGAATCAAGAAAATGCGGAGCAAGACAGCCCGGAGCAAGCGGAGGTCGCTTCTACAGCGTGGGTTGTCGTCGAGGGGCAGCGGTTGTTCCAAGTTGCAGGCACCGAGGCTCTGACTGCTAAGCAAAGGGCCCAAGGCATTAATGGAGAGCTGACAGAGCTGATGAGGTCCAGTGAACCCCTGTCAGTAACGGTGGAGATACCCAGATATACACCGATCATCTACAACAACGCGTTTGGGCGCACAACAAGACGTCAGCTTTTATCGGTGACAGCTGACGATCTGCAAGCGGTAAACCCTGATGTCGAGATTAACGAAGAAACGCTCAAGCAACAGGCTAAACAGTGGGCTGAGGAGATTGAAGAGTGGCTGAACCACGCCCGACGGGAACTCAATGGTGAATATTTGCTGCGAGCGGTTGTTATTTCTCTGAGTGCCCTATCCAGTGCATTGGCACTTCAGTATTTACTCAAGTATCTCTGGCGACGCTACGTGTTCTCCCTGCTACCTGTAGTCGTCGCTCAACCCCAGCCTGGGGCAACGGCGCTGGGGCGCAACGAGTTTTCACTGGCACGGTTTACGGCACAGCTGATGCTGCTATCGCTGCGGGCAGCTCTCTGGCTGTGGGTGCTGCTGTTTGTGGTCAGGCAGTTTCGGATAACGCGGATTTGGGCGACCTGGGCCCAGGGTAAGCTGGAGTCTCTTTTTGTGGGCCAGTCACTACCGTTGGGGGAAACCCATCTGTCACTGGTGGATATTTTGGTGCTGTTGGTGCAGCTGGGGGGACTGGTCCTGCTGGCAAAAATGGCGACCAATGTGTTGCGATCGCGCCTTTTACACACCTCCGGTCTCAGTTTGGGGATGCAGGCCGCCATTGCCATCCTGGTGCGCTATGCCATCTTGTTTGTGGGGGTGATTGCGGTCTTACAGCTGTGGGGCATTGATCTCAGCTCCCTCACGCTACTGGCCAGTGCCCTCGGTGTAGGGCTTGGTCTAGGGTTGCAAAATATTGCTAAGGACATCAGCAGTGGCCTAGTCCTGGTATTTGAGCGCCCGATCCAGGTGGGCGACTTTATTGAACTCAATGGTCGCCTGGGGGTGGTGGATCGCATTGGTCCTCGTAGTACCGATATTCGCACCCTCGATCAGGTGTCGATTATTGTGCCTAACTCCCGATTTTTAGAGCACGATGTGATCAACTGGAGCCATCGCAATCCCCTGTCTCGCATTCATATTCCCATTGGGGTGTCCTATGGTAGCAATCCCCAAACCGTCAAGGCAATCCTGCTGGAGGTGGGGCGGGAGCATCCTAACGTGATGGCCGCGCCCGCCCCTGAAGTATTTCTCATGGGCTTTGGGGAGAACTCCCTCGATTTTGAGCTGCTGGTGTGGATCCGGAAACCCCAACTTTATCCGCAGATTCGGAGTGATTTGTATTTTGCGATCGCAGCTGCCTTTCGTAACGTTGGCATCGAAATTCCCTTTCCCCAGCGAGACATTCACCTACCCAAATCAGCCTTACCGGTTACCCTATCTGAGGATAGCCTGAGACAGCTCACCAAACAGCAGCCCAACGGGTCTGATTAATGCCTGGCCCCCATAAAGCAGCTTTATCCAATTACTGCTATGATGAGGTCTTCTCGGGGACCCGCCGGTTGGTAACCCTTTGTGACCCAGCGTCATCGAGAAAACTCTTGAACCGTTTGCATTACCCAGGAATAGGACTTCCTGTCTCATTCAAGACTTTACACTTATCCAGCCCGGACCGGTGCCAGCCAATACGACGGCTGATGGGGCAAAACTGGAGCAATTAACTAGATGCCATTTGATACCCTCGGCCTTTCCGCCGAACTTCTGCGTGCTATCGACGAGCAGGGCTACACTGAGCCGACACCCGTTCAAAGTCAAGCCATTCCAGTTATTCTGGCCGGTCGAGACGTGATGGCAGGAGCCCAGACCGGCACGGGAAAAACCGCCGGCTTTACCCTGCCTATGCTGCAGCGTCTGAGCGAAACCCCTATTCCCAAAGGTCGACGTCCGGTACGGGCACTAGTGCTAACACCCACCCGAGAGCTAGCAGCTCAGGTTGGAGACAGCGTCGAAACCTATGGGCGTCACTTACCGTTACGTTCAGCGGTCATCTTTGGCGGCGTTAAAATCAATCCCCAAATTAGACAGCTGCGGCACGGTGTTGATATTTTAGTAGCCACCCCCGGTCGGCTGTTGGATCATGCCGGTCAGAAAACCGTCGATCTGTCCCAGGTAGAAGTTTTGGTCTTGGACGAAGCCGACCGCATGCTGGACATGGGCTTTATCCACGATATTCGCAAGGTGCTGGCCTTGCTGCCAGACCACCGCCAGAATCTGCTTTTTTCCGCCACCTTTTCAAAGGACATCAAACGTCTAGCTAATAGTCTGTTAGACCGCCCTAAGCTGATTGAGGTCGCTGTCCAAAACTCTACGGCAGATGGTATCCAACAAGTCATCCATCCCGTAGACAAAAGCCGCAAACGAGAACTGCTGAGCCACATGATTGGCTCCCGCAACTGGCAGCAGGTGCTGGTATTTACCCGCACCAAACACGGAGCTAACCGATTAGCCCAGCAGCTAGAAAAAGACGGACTGACGGCGGCAGCTATTCATGGCAATAAGAGCCAAGGCGCGAGAACTCGGGCGCTTGCAGCCTTTAAATCTGGGAAAGTGCGGGTGCTGGTGGCTACCGACATTGCCGCTCGTGGCCTGGATATCGCTCAGCTGCCCCACGTGGTGAATTATGAACTGCCTAATGTAGCAGAAGACTATGTCCACCGGATTGGCCGCACAGGCCGGGCCGGCAATGAAGGGGAAGCCGTTTCTCTCGTGTGTGTGGACGAGCTGAAGCTTCTCAAAGGAATTGAACGCCTCCTTAAGCAGGACCTTCCTAAGGTGGTTTTGCCTGGATATGAGCCCGATCCCAGAATTAAGCCAGAACCGATTCAGAACGGAGGCGGACGCTCTCGCCGTAGTAGAACCCCAAGTTCTTCCCGGCGCCGTTCTCCTGCAGCCGGGAGCAGGCCAAAACGGGTCATCCCTGCGCCTGTGTTGAAGTAGGTCTCTCACCCTTCTGACTTTCCCTATCGGCCTAGCTGTTAACTGAGACCGATAGGGAGAGTCAGGGAGGGATAAATTCAGTAAAAGTCCAGCCTTTGTAGGCTGGACTTTTTGTTTAAAGTTGTCGGATGTTAGTTTATACGCCAGCAGGGACTTTAAGTTCGCTCTCGTTATCGCCATTGCTTTTGAGAGCCTCACCATCGATAAAGGAACGCAGCATCCAGACCATTTCTTCATGCTGTTCCATCAAACCGGTCAAAAAGTCGGCAGTCCCTTCATCGCCGTACTTCTCTGAGCATTGACTAATGTGGGTGCGCAGGTTACGAATAATCTGCTCATGGTCAACGACCAACCGAGCTACCATCTCATTGGCAGTGGGTAAGTCGCCTGGATGCTCACGCAGGGTGGCATGCTTTAGAAAGCCATCTGCTGTACCAACAGGATAGCCGCCCAAGGCCCGTACCCGTTCTGCATAGGCATCAATGGCCGCTGAGATGATCCCATAGTGCTCATCCCAAAGCTGGTGCAGCGTGCGAAACTGAGGACCAACCACATCCCAGTGATACTTCTTCGTCTTAATGACAAGTAAGTAAGCATCTGATAGATCTTGGTTAAGCAAATCTACAACGCCCTGACGTTGTTCTTCTGATAGGCCAATGTTGATCGGTCGCATAAATTAATTTTTTTCTTTTTCTGCCCTTCCATTGCACCGCAAATTTGTCCATGATTCATCTTTCGTAGGTTGAGTATTACCAATATCCAGTATCTGACAAAAGATAGAGACGCCCAACAGATACACCCTTAGTTAGATATAAAATCCTTGGCAAAGAGATTTAATAGCGATACGTAAAAATTTGACTAGCTGTGAAATTCCGGGCGGCTGGCTATCGCGGAATGGTTGCTGTGCAAATGCTGCCTTTTAAGAGCAAGAGAGAAAATTGTTAGGAGAGAAACTGTGATTGAACATTGGATTAGCTCAAGTACACTTCGATGGGGGAGCGTACTTTCGGCACAATTATCTACCCCAGGTGTCAATACCCCTGAGGAAGCCGCGCTTGTTTTTTCAGGGCCGCAATTCTTTATTGCGCTGCTGTCGGGTCTAATTCTGACATTTGGGTTTCAGCTATTGTTGACCAATCTGTCGGTGGCAGCCGGTATTTCCTATGTTGGTCACAGTTCCTCTTCCTCTGATGACGACTCGGGAGGTATGGGGCCTAGAAAAATAGGGATTGCATTCGGTTTGTGGACTCTGATTACGGTTAGTGTGGCCCTGTTTTTTGCTTGTCTTTTAGCGGTCAAACTCAGTCTTTATGACAGTGCGCTCCTGGGTGCCATCACTGGACTGGTGATCTGGGGAACGTACTTCTGTCTTCTGTTTTGGGTGAGTTCTACCACCGTTGGGTCGTTAATTGGCTCCGTGGTGCGGACAGCTACCTCTAGCTTTCAGACTCTAGTGGGCACAGCGACAGCGGCCATGGGCGCAAAGGTTGCTAGTAATCAGACTATTCAGACGGCAGAAGCGGCGGCGGCGGCGATTCGTCAGGAGCTGTCAGCGGCTTGGAATGGTGACGACTTGAAAGAGTCTCTGGTGGACTACCTCAATGCACTGCGTTCTCCTGAATTGGATGTTGAGCAGCTGGAGTCTGAGTTCGAACGCTTGCTGCAAACATCCGATGTGGTCTCTGCTTCGGACCAGACCATGCTGCGTCAGATTGACCGTCAGGCGTTTGTAGAACTGCTGCAAGACCGTACTGATTTGTCTCGTAAAGAGGTGAATCGGGTGGCCAATCGCCTGTATCAGCGTTGGCAAAACACGCTGTCTCCCAGCGGCGGTGTTGAATCTCTAGTGGACTATCTGCACTCGGCTCAGCCAGAACAGCTGATGACAGAACAGCTAGGGCAGCGACTAGATAAGTTTCTAGAAGAGTATCGCAACCAGAACCGGGGGCAGAGTCAGTCAGCGATATCGAGAGGCGTTAGCCAGGCCATCAATACGGTGACGGGTGTGCTGATGGGTCGAGTTGATTTGTCTGATGCGGACATGGGCAAACTGCGTAAGCAGCTGCAGGCTGCCCAGTCACAGCTTGGCTCCCAAGCAAACACATTGGCAGCACAGGTGACCAGTGACAACGATGAGTCCGAGAGCACGATCAAAGCCGATGTAGAAAATTATTTGTTGACTTCCTACCCTTGGCAGCTGTCTCCCCGACGTTTGGAGGCTGAGTTTGCTCAAGTACTCTATGACCGTGAGGCTGATGGGCGTTTGCTGGCTCAGGCAATCCAGCGTCTAAATCTTTCTTTCTTTAGACGGGTATTGAAGTCTTCCGGATTGTTAACCCAGGCCGAAATCCACGATACGGCCCTACGTTTAGAAACAACCCGTCAACAGGTACTGACAGAAGTGACTGAACAGTATCGGGTCGAGGCCAAGAAAAGTCTTGTCTCCAAGGTTGATACGTTTCTACGGTACACACCTCGGCATGAGCTGCTCTCCGAAACAGGGATGGGCGCCGATGCATTTAGAGCGTTGTTAGAAGATGACAGCGTTGACGCCGCTGAGCTAGAGGAGCGCTTTACCCAGTTTGGCTATGAGTATTTCGTCCGTCATCTGCAGCATCGCTCCGACCTGAATGATTCTGACGTTAAAGCCATTGCCGGTCGTCTAGAACAGATTATGAACAAGGTGCTGGCCGATGCCAAAGGTCTGCAGTCCTCGATTGAGGTGAGGGTAAATCAGCAGTGGGACGAGCTACAAAACTATCTGCGCAGCACGGGCAAGTCTGAACTTGACCCTGAGGGTATTAAAGCCGACATCAGTAAGCTGTTTGATAATCCTGAAGTTGGCAGTCAGCGGCTACAGCAGCGGTTGTCTCGCTTTGACCGTGACACGCTTGTTCAGCTGTTGAGTCAGCGCCAGGAGTTTTCTGAAACTGAGGTACAGCAGGTTGTCCAAGATGTTGAGTCAGCCTGGTATGAGGCGCTGGAGGCACCGGCTACTTTAACCGCGCAAGCGAAGGCTAACTATGAGCAGGCTAATCGTGCGATCGCAAACTATCTGCGTAACACTGGCAAGCCCGAACTCAGCCCCACCGGTATCAAGCGCGACCTAGAGCTGTTGGTCAATGAGCCTAAGGTAGGCGTGGATGCTATTCGCTCACGCTTGGCCAGCATGGACCGCGACACTCTTGTACAGCTGCTCAACCAGCGGGACGATCTGTCTGAAGCTGAGATCAACCAGGTGATTGACGACCTGCAGGAGAACATTCAAAGCGTTCTACGGTTGCCCCGCCGTTTGGCGCGACGCAGCCAGCAGCAGGTTATGTCCTTTAAAGATGCCTTAGAAGATTATCTGCGTAGCACTGACAAGGCTGCCCTCAACCCAGAAGGCATCAAGCGCGACCTGCAGCTGTTGCTCAATGACCCCAAGCTGGGTAGCGAACGGCTGCAGGAGCGACTGGCTCAGGTAGACCGCGATACCGTTGTCGCTTTAGTCTCTCAGCGCGATGATATTGCCCGTGAGGATGTGGAGGCCACCGTGGACCAGGTCATCTCGGTCCGTGACCAAATGATGGCCCAGGTGCAACAGGTGCAGGCTCAGCTGCAGACAGCCCTCAACCGCATTTTGGACCAGGTGCGTCAGTATTTAGACTCGCTTGATCGGCCTGAGCTTAACTACTACGGCATTAAGCGCGACGTGAGCAAACTGTTTGATGACCCCCAAGCTGGCTTTGACGCCCTCCAGCAGCGGCTATCTCAGTTTGACCGTAACACGCTGGTCGCTCTGATGAGTTCCCATAAGTCCATGTCTGAGGCCGATGCTAACCGGGTGATTGCCCAGGTAGAGGATGCCCGCGACGGTGCTTTGCGTAAGGCAGAGCGGATGGAGCAACAGGTACAGAGCCGCATTAGCGAACTTAAACAGCAGGCTCAAAAGCAGGTGGACGATACTCGCAAAACGGCTGAGGCAGCCTCCTGGTGGCTGTTTGGTACGGCAACGGTTTCGGCAATTACTGCTGCGATCGCAGGTACCATCGCCGTCGGTGGTTAACGGCCACTGATATCTATCGAGTTCCCTTAGTTCCAATCGCTGCTGAGCAACAGGTCTCGGTAGCGATTTTTCTTAGGTCCGGCTCAAATCATACTTTCAACAGAGCCTTGCTTCTTAATAATTGTTTACAGTAGAAGAAAGCACTCACCTAAATACATCATGTCTAACAACTATTTAGTTGCCGTACTCTCTAACCGCTTAACCGCAGAAGCCGCCTACTCAGCCCTAGAAGAGGAGTCTCTACCCATGCAGAAAATATCTGTATTGGGACAAGGATACAAAAGCGCTGATGAGTATGGACTGATCAATCCCAATGATGCAGCTGACAAACAATCAGACCAGCTAGCTTACTGGACAATTCCTTTTGGGTTTGCAGCTGGCGCTGCCTTTAGCATCCTGTCGGGGCTACAAACCTTTGCCTGGGCTGGGGAAGTGGGCAATCATCTCATTGGTGGCTTTCTGGGCGCTGCCTCTGGTGGTTTAGGTGCCTTTATGGTCGGTCGTTTGGTGGGCTGGACCGTGGGTAGTGGGGATGCGATTGTCTATCGCAACCGCCTCAACCAGGGTAAATACTTGATTATTGCTGAAGGCACGGATGAGCTGGTACGCCAGGCTACCCGTATTCTGCGACAGTACAATCCTGAGAATATTCAGGGTTACTCATTTCAGGGCTAATTCACCAACTGTGAAAATAGGTGAGCAGATAGGCTAGGGCACCTCAGCCCGTTCATATATTACGCATAAGCAGCCATGAGTCTTTATATCTTTTCTCTGTTGGTTATTGGCCTAGTCCTGCTAACCGTTACCCTAGGCTCAGGTTGGATTGCCCGGTTGCCCATCTCCTATGCGCTCATCTATTTGGTGGTCGGTATTTTTTTAGGTCCCTACGGTATCGATTTTCTAACTAACCAACCCAGCAGCGAATTTATTGAACGGCTGACCGAATTCGTGGTGATCGTTTCAGTATTTGGCTGTGGCCTGAAGATGAATCGAACGATGACTCTGGCAGCCTGGCAAGTGCCAGGCCGGTTGATTGGTATCCTGATGCCGATTTCTATTGGTGCGATCGCAACAATCTCACATTTTCTACTCAAGTTTGACTGGGGAGCTGCCATTCTGCTGGGGGCCATCTTAGCCCCAACTGACCCGGTGCTAGCGTCAGAGGTTCAGCTAGCCGACAGTAATGACCGCGACAATTTTCGCTTTGGTATTACCTCCGAGGGGGGGCTTAACGATTCTTTGGCTTTTCCATTCGTTTATTTTGGTTTGAAAGCGATTGAGAACCCTGCTTGGGACAGCTGGTTTCGCCAGTGGGTAATGGTTGATTTAATCTGGGCAATTGGGGCAGGAATCGTGATGGGATATGTCGTTGCCAAATCCATTCTCTGGATTGATCACCATGTGCAATGCTCTCAGTCTTCTGAAGATCTGATGGAAGACTTAGTAGCTCTCAGTATTATCTTACTAACTTACTCTCTAACAGAATTAATCAACGGCTATGGATTTTTAGCCGTGTTTGTCGCCGGACTCACCATTCGCAAAACTGGCAAAAAGAGACACCATCAGACCCAGCTATACTTTATCGAACAGGTTGAAAAACTGCTGGAAGTCGTCGCTATTCTTTTATTAGGCTCGCTGCTGCGTTTTCAACAAATAGGCTGGCATCTAACGGATACGTTAACCATTGCTGGATTAGTGCTGCTGGTGATTCGCCCGCTGGGGGCTCAGATTAGTCTTTTGGGTAGCCAGCTATCGATGCCCACACGCTGGCTCACCGGCTGGTTTGGCATTCGTGGTCTAGGCTCACTCTACTACCTAACCTATGCCATGGGTAAAGGTCTTAGCGGCAGTACAGCCGAGCGTATAGCCTGGATTGTTTATACCACCATCGCAATATCAATCTGTGTTCACGGCGTTACCGCTTCACCGCTAATGCACTGGTATCAAAAACGGGTAAGGCACCCTAACTCTTCTCTTGCGGATCAGAGATAATCATCGTCGCTAGCTCCTCATTCTCTGTCTGTTCTAAATTCTCTTTTAATATATTTAATACAGCCTGGGGATCGGTGGCCTGCTGCATCAGTTCAGCTTCCCAATCCTCACGGTTTTTTAAGATAGGCATGTCTGCTCGCAGCTCTTCTAGTAGCGCAATCAGCTTGGCGGTTTTTTGTTCCGTTAGCAGATTTATCTGCAGCATCAGATGGGAGCGTTGTTCAGCCAGCTTTTCTTGGCGTGTTTGATGGACCAAAACCCCAGTGGCAATTAGTAGAGCCGCTGTATCGAGCATCTGATTCTTTAGCTCATATTTGGGAATTCCAAAGGGTAGCGTCGCCTCTCCAGTCCACTGACTCCAGCCAAACCACACAGCAAAAAATAGTAGTTGAAGATATAAAAAATTGGCTGTGCCAAAGACAGCCGCTACCCGCTGTAAAAAGCGCACATGGACTGGCGAACTTTTGACATCCTGAGCCTGCATACCAATAATGGTTTCAATATTTTTGATCACCTGCTCAGGCAGGGGATACTTTTCGCCGTCAATGTATACCGAACCATCATCCATTAAGATCACGAAGAGACATTCTTTAGTGACATTTTTACTCTACGGGACAGTGATTCTGTAATATCTCTATCTTTAGTAACATCTTTGCTTGACAGGTCAACGATTTAATTAGATTTCTATCGCAGGGATGGTTTGCAAATGTATGACATCCCAATCTGCCTAGGGAGTGGCTTAAAGAAGCGCAAGCAAAATAACAGGCAAGGCTACTCAAACAGAGAACTCTTGCCTGTTATTCTTCAAAGTATTAACCAAATGTCTAGCGGTCCAGCTAGACAGCTTTGACTTAAGCAGGTTGCTTCCTGTAAGCAAGTCCCATACCTGCCAAGGCTAAAAACAACACAGCCGTAGATGTTGGTTCAGGCACGGTCGATAAATTAGGTGGTTCTTCATCAATAAAAAATTCATCCATTCCAAAGCCAACGGCATTTGCCTCCCGAGTAAATGAAAAGGCCAGGATATTATCAAATTCTGGCCCTAAGAATATCTCAGAATTAGGTCCCGCGAAGCCCCAGTCGTCAGAGGGCAGTAACTGCGAGTAAGAGACATTTACACCATCTGCCAAAGCATTGATATAAACTTCTTCTTCG
>NZ_JADEXP010000146.1 GCF_015207065.1 Leptolyngbya cf. ectocarpi LEGE 11479
GTGTAGGAAAAGCCGCTCCCTTTAGACAGGTGACAGAAGATAGTTTTGATGAAGAAACGGCCATTAATTTTAAGGGAGTATTTTTTACCGTACAAAAGCTAGAGCCCTTAGTCAAAGACGGTGGTAGTATTATCTTGACCACAACCTGCCTCGATCAAAAAGCAATGGCCGGTGAGATTGTCTATTCTGCTACTAAGGCTGCAGTTCGCTCCTTAGCTCGTTCTTTTAGTGCCGAACTGCTGGATCGCAAAATTCGAGTTAATGCGGTAGCTCCTGGCCCTATTGAAACTCCAATTTGGAGCAAGATGAATTTGCCTCAAGAGGCTATGGAACAAGCAGCCCAGCAGGTGATTAGTCGAGTTCCGGTAGGCCGATTTGGCAAACCAGAAGAGATTGCCAAAGCAGTGCTGTTTTTAGCGAGTGATGATTCCTCCTTTGTCTTGGGTGAGGAAATTTTAGTTGACGGAGGCTGGGCGACATTATAAATTTTTAGCCCTACCCAGGAAGTGTCGTATGTTGGCTTAGTTCTTGCCACCATCAACATCAATCAACATCAGGATAATATATGTACATTTTAGTGTGAGCCATGGATTTAACCAATTCAAACACAGCCCAAAATCTATCTGAAGCCTTTGGCGGTGAGTCAATGGCAAATCGAAAGTATCTGTTCTTTGCCGAAGTGACTCGTCGTTTAGGGATGAGCGATCTCGCTAAACTCTTCAAAGAAACAGCTAATCAGGAAACCGAACATGCCTTTGCTCATTTTCGCCTCCTGCATCCTGAGCTGGTAGTTGAGGACACTGCCATGCTGAGCGAAGCCGAAAAACAGAAAATTGCGGCCCGGTGTCTGGAGCTGGCCATTGAAGGTGAAACCTATGAATACACCACAATGTATCCAGAGTTTGCCGATGCCGCTCGTCAAGACCGCGATAGTGATGCAGTCGCAGAGTTTGAGGCCCAGGGAAAAGAATCTCGACAGCATGCCTCTATTTTTCGTCAGGCTGCTCACAACTTTGGCTTACTCACCCGCATTGAACAGTATCATGCTCGCCGTTATACCGATGCTCTTCATGTACTCTCAGGTGAAGAGACTCAGTCAACAGTCAACAGTATCCCTGCGGATACACAGCTTTGGATTTGCCAGAAATGCTCGATGATTTATGACCCCGCTGTCGGGGACCCAGAGTCAGGCATTGCCCCAGGCACACCATTTTCTGGGATTTCTGAGGATTGGAGTTGCCCTATTTGTGGAGCCGAAAAATGTACCTTTATTCCTTATGTAGAACCGATAGCTGCTTGAGGTCAAACCACCATGATGTACTAATGAATATTGTCATTCCAAAAACTCACCTTTGCCAACTCTCAAGGTCGGGCTGATAGTGCTGGAAATGTTTGCTCCAATCATAGCATGCAGCTACTGCAGACATGATTGTCGAGTTAGCAGGTGATGACCACAGACAGCTTTTCTTAAAGCTAGAGGATCGTTAGAAACTGTAAACCCCTAATCAATAAAAGAGGAACAGAAATGAGTTACGACATTAAAGACAAGGTTATCTTGATTACTGGAGCAAATCGGGGTATCGGCAAAGTGATGGTTGATTCATTCATCCAGCATGGGGCCGCGAAAGTCTACGCTGCCGTTCGCACAATAGATAGTGCTTCTCCCTTAGTTGAACAATATGGCCATAAAGTTATTCCCATTCCCATTGATCTAGGAAATTCAGCCTCTATTAAAACCGCTGCAGAGAAAGCTCAAGATGTGGACGTGGTGATTAATAATGCGGGTGTGCTCAAAATCGCTACCCCGCTAGATACGGATGCTATTGATTCGCTCAAATTTGAGATGGATATCAATGTCTATGGCCTGCTCAGCATGGCTCAAGCATTTGCTCCGGTGCTTAAGGCAAATGGAGGTGGCGTTTTTGCTCAGCTTAATTCTATTGTATCGATGAAGTGTTTCTCTAACTTTGCGACTTACTCTGCATCAAAGGCAGCTGCATATTCTATTACCCAAGCCCTCCGTGAGCTTTTATTAGAGCAGGGAACAACTGTTTTAAGTGTTCATCCAGGTCCCATTGCAACAGATATGGGCGATGCGGCAGGACTTACTGAAATTGCAGACCCCCCTGCACTAGTACCAGAGGGCATTATAAAAGCTCTACAGGCTGGGGAGTTCCACGTTTTTCCTGACTCTATGGCCAAACAGATTGGCAGTGCTTACAATAGCTTTGCAAAAAATGTTGTTGAAGTGGAAATGTCTGAAGGATGATGCAGGCTAAAGCATTCTGCCGAAGTTAAACTGCCCACGTATGTGGCTCTGTGGCTCCGTAGCTCCACAATAAGTCTATGACATAGAACAAGAAAAGAGCATGTGCCTGCTATGGAGCCATACCAAAGGATAATGTTGGATTGCGGCTGAGATCAATTCAGTTAACAGAGCTATTTACCATGGGAAATCGATCATCTTTGCAGATCAGCTTAGCTATTATTCGCTTTAGCATTGGGCTATTTTTTGGGGTCTGGTCAATTGAAAAAATCATTCATCCAGAGCTAACCCAACAAGTGTTTGAGACGTTCTATAAAGTACAGATTTCAATTTCTCTATCTATTGGAATTGGTATTTTTCAAAGCCTGGTGATTTTAGTATTTATATTGGGTTTGCTTAAAACTTGGTCCTATGGATTGCTACTAGGAATGCATCTGGTCTCAACTCTCTCGACCTATGAGAGATTACTAAATCCCTATGAGCCTCCCAATCATTTATTTTGGGCTGGAATACCTGTACTAGGTGCAATCATTGCATTGTTTCTTTTACGCGACAGCGATCAGTTTATAGTAGTGAAGCTTCCTTCATCCCGGTCTTCAGCTTTGTAATGCAAAGGAGATAAAAGAAAATATGTCTCTCAATATATCAACGTCTACCCAAAGTCATCATGTAACGGCTGTTATTACTCACCGGGTAAAACCAGGCCGAGAACAGGGGTATGAAGAATGGATTAAGGGAATTTCAGCCGCTGCTAGAGAGTTTGAAGGGCATCTGGGGGTTAGCATTCTGCGGCCACGATCAGACTCGTCTCCAAATTATGTCATCGTGCTACAGTTTGATCATTACGATCATCTCGCGGCTTGGTTTAGCTCTGCAACGCGCAAAGAATGGATTGATCGAGCTGCTCCCCTAATTCGAGAGCAAGAAAGTATCCAAACGTTAACGGGTTTAGAGTCGTGGTTTCAACTACCCAAGCAGCCTTCTAGTAAAACTCCTAAGCGATATAAGCAGGCCATCCTAATCTGGGTGGCTGTGATGGCTGTGGCCCTCAGCATTGGTTCTTTAATCGATCCTGTTATAGAAAGGCTGCCAGGGTTGTTAGGGTTAGCGATAGATGTCGCTATCACTGTTTATTTTTTGTCGTACATCATTATGCCCAGACTAACTCACTGGTTTAAGGGATGGTTGTTTTCTCATTAGTTTTCTGATTTCTTTACCACTCCTATTGGATCTGAAACGCTACACTCACCCAACAAGTTCACCATAACGTTCTACTCTATACAAGTCATGACTCATCTTCTACATATTGATGCTAGCCCACGGGGTGATCGTTCCATTTCTCGCTCTCTGACCAAAGCGTTTGTTTCTGAGTGGCAATTAAAAAATGCTGACGCTACTGTCAACTACCGTGATCTTGGCCATTATCCAGTTCCCCTAATTACTGAAGCCTGGATCGCCGCCGTCTTTAGTGCCCCTGGCAGTCATACCTTGGAGCAAGAAATAGCCATCCAAGCTTCTAATGATCTAGTGGATGAGTTTTTGGCGGCCGATGCCTATGTGTTTGGGGTACCCATGTACAACTTCAGCATCCCCGCTGGTTTCAAAGCTTATATCGATCAAATTGTCCGAGCAGGCCGGACGTTTAGCGTTGATGAAAATGGATATAAAGGGTTAGTTCATAACAAAAAGCTGTTGATAGTTCTGGCTGAAGGTGGTAGCTACCGAGAGAGTAGCCCAACTAATAGTTACGATATGGCTGTCCCCTATCTAAAGCTCATTTTTGGCTTTATTGGCATTAAAGATATTTCTTTTGTAGCTGCGGATAATCTGATGGGGGGTGATGATGCACGCAGTCAATCGCTAGCTGACTCAAAGCAAGCGTTGCAAGATATTGTCGCTTTATGGTCAACCCCTTAATAGATCTGTAGAATACTTCAACAATATGCCATACCAACAATTCTGAAATCTCAATATGAACGGACGAAGCATCTATCTTTTAGCCGCCCTCGTAGGCGGGGCCGTGCTCCCAGTACAGGTCGCATTGAACACTCTGCTACGCCGCTATGTCGGTGAAGCAATGCAGGTTACCTTTATTTCATATCTGGCTGGTGCGTTAGCTTCTCTGGCTATCTGTCTATTGGCGCGGTATCCCTTACCGGCTGCCACTGCACTGACTCAAACATCCTGGTGGATGTGGGTTGGCGGATGTTTAGGTACATTTTATGTATGGTCAACAATCTTTGCAACGCCTAAAATTGGAGCCGCTCTTGCCCTTGCTCTAACCATTGCCGGTCAAATGATTGCCGCTCTTTTTTTAGATCACTATGGGGCCATCGGTTTGACTAAGCATACCGCCAGTCCGACCCGTATTGCAGGCGTTGTTTTGGTGGTTTTGGGGGTGTCTTTAGTGGGTTATACAAGGCAATAAAGAGAATCAACAACAACTTTGACGAAAAATAAACGTACAACAAACTCGCAAGGGGCATAGGAAATGCAACGTATGACGTTTTTATATTTAAGTGGAGTATGTGCTGTGTTGCTAGCCATCACATCATCCGCTTACGCTCATCAAGCTGTCGGTGAAAATTTGCAGGGCTCTGATAGTGAAACGATATCATCTGCTGGTGCCCAGCCAACCGTTGGGAAAAGTCCCTGGGGGCCAGATGATGAACTCGGACGTTTGAATCTGATGACGGACGAGTCTCGTGCGGCAGTGCTCTCACGAGTCGCCGGAGGCAACATGTATGACTTGGCAGAAGAGTATTTTATGGGAATGCCCGGATGGTTTCCCGCTGGCGACCCTCGTTATAACTTCTGGATGACCCATACACCTAGAGGGACGATCATTGCTGATCCAATGAATGTTGGTCAGGAAATGAACGAGCATGTGAGCTATACCGGCAGTGCATTTTCTATGTACTCGCACACTGGAACCCACATTGATGCGCTCAATCACTTTGGTCTTAATGGGGAAATTTATAATGGTTTTTCGGCAGAGGAGTACCAAGGTGATCACGGTTGGACCAAAACCGGTGCCGAGACGATTCCGCCCATCGTTGCACGGGGTGTACTGATTGATGTTGCTGCCTATAAAGGGGTTGCAGAACTTTCGCCCGGTTATCGTGTCGAGCGTGATGATTTAGTTGGGGCGCTAGAGAGTCAGCAGCTTGAACTAGCGGAAGGTGATGTTGTGCTCATTCGCACCGGTCGTATGCGCCGTTACGATGATACCGAAGCATATCTCGAAAATCCGCCGGGATTAGGCATGGACGGTGCCCGCTATCTTGTTGAGAGTGGCGCGATGATAGTTGGTGCAGACAATCTCAGCCTGGAGGCATTTCCATCAGAGGTGGAGGGCAATTATATCCCAGTCCATACTTATCTCCTGGCACAGCATGGTATCCCTATCATGGAATTGGTTTATCTAGAAGACATCTCGAAAGACAAGATCTACGAGTTTGCTTTTATTGGCGGTTCGTTGAGGCTACGAGGTGCTGATGCCGCACCGATGCGCCCAATAGCACTACCGCTTAGATAACACGACCAAACGTTATTTTTAGGAAGGCTTTTCTCAATGAAATCTCAACTTACGAGTAAATTCACCAGACTACGGATATCTGGTTTTCTGGCTGGACTGCTAGCTTCAGGGCTTTTAGTGGCTGCAGTTTCAGCCCATGAGGAATTCAAACGGGCTCTAAACCCGCCAGAGTTAGCAAACTCGTTGCAATATGGATATTCCCAGGCAACGATTGCAGCAGCGGACGCTAAACTTATTCATGTTGCTGGGCAGGTTGGGATTTCTGAGGATGGTCCTAATGACTTTGAAAGCCAGGTTGACCGAGCCTTTGACGCATTGCTCGCCACGCTAGATGTTGCGGACACAAATGCCGAAAATGTCGTCAAGATAACATTGTTAATCGTAGACCATGATGCCGAGAAACTTGCTTATCTTGTGGAAAAGCGTAAGGCTGTATTCGGTGATAACCCACCAGCTAGCACTTTGATCCCAGTACCGGTACTCTATGCCCCCGGAGTACTTTTCGAAATCGATGCTGTTGCTGTTGCTTCCGGTTCAATTTGATACTGTTGTTATGGGATAACTGGAATTTAGACACATACTCTTAAAAAGATTACAGGTAGTGTTTCGTCTAAACTTCAAAAGATAAAGTATGCAGATACAAAAACTAGATCACGTTGGTATTCGAGTGATGGATGTTGATAAATCTATGCAGTTTTACAAAACGCTAGGCTTTCAGGTCACTCGAGCAGATCACAAGGAACAAGTATTTGTGGTCAAACATCAAAGTGGCATCGAAATCAATCTAATTGCCCATGGTACGAATGACTATGGCAAGCAAAATATTCTCATGGATGTAGAAGACAAATATCCTGGCTATACCCACTATGCGATCGCAATAGACTCTATCGAAGATGCCAAAGCATTTTTTGAATCAATCAACATCAAAATCACAGGAGGCCCCGTCACGTTTGGCGATGGTAAAACGTCAATCTTTATCCGCGATCCGGACTTGAACGTGCTCGAATTTACCGAACTCCCCAAAATCGATTTTTAGACAGAGCGGATTTGATTCCTTGATTTACAGTTTGAATTATCCGATAACGCTTATTTTGGCTCTATGGCACTTACCAATTCTTCTGAACTCCCTGACTCCACAGCCTATGGATTTGCCCAAACGGGCATTGTACCGGGAGGAACCATACTGGTTTACATTGCTGGGCAGGGCAGCGGCACAACTGGCCCCGGCAATACCTATCCAGACAGCTTTTCTGAACAGATGGAGCAAGCATTTAGAAATTTAAAGAAAGCTCTGACTGCCGTGGGAGCAATCCCAGACGACGTGGTCAAAATCACCATTTTGTCTGTGGATCACACCGATGAGAAACTACAGCTAATCTCTGCTGCTCGTAGAGCATTTTGGCCAAACAAAAAACCTGCCAGCACCCTGATTCCGGTGCCGCGACTGGCCTCAACTGGAATGCTATTCGAAATTGATGCCGTTGCTGTGATTCCCAATCCCTGACGGTCTTTATCTCACAGAAGTATCCTCTCCTTAAGCGAGTCTTAATCGTCGCTCTCTCCTATGGGTTTAAATGATTGTTGACAGGTCTTTTGAGTCCATTTATAGGCTCCCACTCCCACCACTAAGTTAGCGATCGCAGCCGCAATAAAGATACCCGTTGGCCCTGCTAGGCGACCACCCAAGTATGCCAGGGGAATATAGCACCCAACCATGTGGGTAATCGTCATAACAATCGATGGGATGGGCTTACCCATGGCATTAAAGGCAGAACTCGCCACCTGTAGTAGGCCCGCCGCACCATAACTGATCGGCACTAGCCAGAGATATTGAGCTGCGATCGCAATGACATCGGGATCTCGATTGAAAATAGCCGCTAGCGATCGCGCCCCCAGACCCAACCCAATCGCCATGATTACACCCCAGATCAGACAAAAGCGAAATCCCTGACGCAGCGCTTGACGCACCCGTTCAAACTGTTGGGCTCCCCAATTTTGCCCTACAAAAGGTCCGATGCTGCTTGCCAGGGCCATAGCTGCAATCAAGGCTAATGACTCTACCCGTGACGCTAAGCCAAATCCAGCGACGGCAGCTGCTCCATAACTGGCTAAGAAGCTGGTAATCACTCCCATGGATATCGGGGTGATCATACTCGCTGCCGCTGCCGGTAGCCCCACTACCAAAATATCTCGCCAACACCACAGTGTTTCCTTTAGGCTGGGCAGTTGGGTAGAGAGCAGATTTTCTTTAAAGCGCAACACGGCTAGGGAGGCGACCAGTGTTGTTCCCTGGGCAATTACCGTGGCTAGGGCAGCTCCCTGTAATTCTAATCGGGGAAAGCCTAAATTACCGGAAATTAATAGGGGATCAAGCAGGACGTTTAGGGTAGCACCCAAGGTCATCATCAGACTGGGAACTAAGGTATTGCCCGCTGCCCGGATCACGCTGTTGCTTACCATAGGCACGACCATAAAGACGATACCGAGGTACCAAATCCGCATATAGTCGCGGATATAGGGCAGGGTTTCAGAATCTGCCCCCAATGCCTGAAAGAGAGGATCCAGGGTGAGCAAACCCAAGGCAACAAAGATAATGACAGCAGTGAGTGCCAGGGTAAGACTGTTGGTTGTAAAGCGCTGAACTTGACGCATATCGCCCTTGCCAATGGCCCGAGCAATCACAGACGATGCGCCAATACCGATGCCAAAAGCTAAATTACCGATGGTCAAAACAACTGGAAAGGTAAAACTCATAGCGGCCAACTGGGCTGTTCCCAGTTGGCCAACAAAGTAGGTATCTGCCACATTAAAACCAATCAAGGCAAACAGACCCCACACCATCGGCAGGGTCAGCTTTACCAAATGAGGACCTACAGGACCTTCGGTTAATTTATTTTTCACTAAGCGCCGACTTTAACAGGTTCAGGCGTAGGCACGCTGGGGGGCTGACCATGTACCATAGTGTAAGCGTACTCCACGCCCGTACCATAGGCTCCAGAATGCTCCTTAGCAATCTCGATAGTAGCGTTATAGGTTTCTTTGTGAGCCCAGTCGCGTTGAAACTCTAGCAAGACTTGTTGCCAGGTTACCGGCACAACACCCGCCTGAATCATCCGCTGCATTGCCATGTCATGGGCAACGGGAGAGGTACCGCCTGATGCATCGGCTACCGCATAAACCTCATAGCCATCACGAATCGCTTCCAAGGCTGGAAACGTAAGACATACTTCTGTCCAAAGGGCCGCGATCACCAGTTTTTTGCGGCCAGTGCGCTCAACTGCTGCCCGGCACCCCTCATCTTCCCAAGAGTTCATAGAGGTACGTTCAATGGGGGCAAGATCAGGAAACTGTTCTGTTAATTGGGGCCAAATATACCCACTAAAGCTTTTGGTCTCTACAGACGTGAGGATTGTTGGAACATTAAAAGCCTTGGCAGCTTTAGCCAATCCGACAGTGTTGTTAATTAACAGTTGACGTTCGATAGACGCAACACCAAATAGCATTTGCGGCTGGTGATCAATAAATAGAACAGCACAATTTTGTGGTGTCAGAAGCTCATGGATAGACATTTTTGAGTTCTCTTAAATTACAAGTAGAGTTAGCTCATCGACTGTTCTAATCTACAGGCCTTTTTGCCTGATTTTCTTTCACATTCTTGCTAAATGACAACAATCTTTCGCATTCTTGCGCTTTTTTAATTTTTCCACCTAAATCGTCTTACTAGAGCATGAACCGATTAGATAAAAAACTCCTCCATCAGTCGATTGAGGCATGAAAGACAGTCTATTTGTAGAGATGGACTCAGCTCTTTGAGTCAGCAGCATCTCCTTAAGATGTCGTATTAGTTTCCTCGTTGCCACTGCTTCCTGGCATTACGATAGATACTGTTTGCAGAACTTGGTTTGATTCCACCCACTGCTGAATCTCTATTCTGGCATCGGTTTCTAAAGACTCAAGATAGTTTAGGTTCTGTGCCAACCAGCTAATATCTCGCTCATCAGGATAACAACCCCGTCTGATAGCAGCTCTAAGATGAAGCAATGGTTCTGGCAGCATGTGGATAATGGTTCCTTGTTAGTAAAAAGCTTCTCTTAAATCTTGCTGGCATAGTATGACCTTAATCAATGTCTGTGCACAGCTGACGAGTTCTCTCGTCTAGGTCAGGATTTGTCCGCAGATAGTCCTGGACCCAACGGCACCCCTGACTGAGTAAACGATCAGGGTTGAGAGCTAGGTCTAAGTCGTTTAAGATGGTCACACTATTCATGCCAGTCCAAGCAAGTTGATGGCCATCAGGGTGAAAGGCAATCCCCCAGACCAAGTTTGACTGAGGCAATGCAGCCACCAGAGTCCCATCCCATGTCCAGAGCTTAAGAATTGCGTCTCGTCCACCGGAAGCAATCAGTTGTCCATCGGGGCTAATGGCCAGCGCTTTAATTACATCATCGTGGGCTTCAATCGTTCTTACCAACGTGCCGTCCAGGTTCCAGATTTTTATGGTTTTGTCTCCACCGGTTGAAAGCAGATGCTGTCCATCGGGACTAAATATTACCTGGGTCACCCAACCTTCATGTCCTTGAAATGTTTGCAACAGAGTTCCGTCTCGTCGCCAAAGTTTCACGACATCACCAATTCCTACGGGGGCCGCTATTAACTGACCATCAGGACTAAAGGCTCCTCTTCCACCATTTTTCTCACTTCCCTCCAAGGTTCTAACTAGCGTCCCTTTTGTATTCCAGAGTTGGATGGGACCACCCCAGGCTATCGACAACAGCAACTGACTATCGGGGCTAAACGTAGTCGCATACACTTGGGCATTGTCATTACCGATGTCTATTGTTTTAAGTAACGTTCCGTCTAACTGCCAGAGCTTAATCGTTTTGTCGGCACCACTAGACGCCATCAATTGACCATCAGGGCTGAAGCTAACTCCATTAACTCGTCCCTTGTAACCCATGTGCTTAATAGGGCTTTCAAAAATTTGTAATGGCTCACCAGTTGTCTGCCACAGCCTAGCCGTGTGATCCCAGCCGGCTGTGGCAATGCTCTTGCCGTCTGGGCTAAAGGTAACTTGGTGGGTTTCCAATGGATGTCCCAGGAACGTTAGCGGAGTATCTTTGATTTGCCAGAGTCTGACTGTGCGATCGCTACTAGCAGACGCCAAAAATCGACCGTTGGGACTAAACACAATCTGACTAATCCCGTGATTTTTAGGCGTATACAATTTTGGCAGCGGTGTCCCCTCAAGTGTCCAGCGCCGAATAGCACCATCGCTTACCGCTGCAACGACCTGGCCATCGGGACTAAATGTTACATGGGCACCGCCTCCTTCAAGGGTTTTTAACAAACTACCGTCTAAGGTCCAGAGTTTAATATTGTCCAAGCTACTCGATGCAATTACCTGGCCATCGGGGCTAAAGGCCACACCATTTACCCCTAGCCAATGTTCTTCTATGGTTCTGACAAAGCTGCCGTCCGAACGCCATAACTTGATCGTCTTGTCGTCACTGGCTGATACCAGGTATCGACCATCCGGACTAAGTTCTAATTTTCTGACTAGTTGACGATGCCCTTTAAGCGTATGAATTAGAGTTCCGTCAATTCCCCATATCTTGATGGTTGAATCAACACTCGCAGATGCAATCCGTTTGCTATCAGGACTGAACACCACCGACGTCACGTCATCCCCATGGGTTTCGATAGTTCTAACCAAGGTACCATCTAGAGTCCAGAGCCTGACGGTTTTATCGTAACTACCAGAGGCTATCAGTTGACCATTCGGACTAAAATCAACGCTTAAAACAATACTTTGATGCCCTCTTAAAGTGTTCAACAAAGTACCGTCTGATTGCCACAGTTTAATGGTGCTACTCGTACTGGCTGAAGCTATTATTTGGCTATCGGGATGAATAGCTACATCTTCAACCCCAGCCTGATGGCCTGATAATCGATTGTGCTCAGCGCCAGCATAAATTGCTTCTCGCAGTACTTGAGCGACCTTGAACTGCAATGCAGCACCGACGTTAGGCAATTCCCGCAGTTGCCTCATTGCTCGGGTCGCTTCGACGGTTGCAGCAAGGGACTGACTCGAAGCCAGCAGAGCCTCTGCAGAGGAAACGATGGCTTCAACCTCCCTTTTCTCTGCCCGATGCTGACTCTCAACCGCTCGCTGATATTGTAAAAAAGTTGTCCCCCCTAAGGTACTAGCAACGGCCAGTCCCACGCTTACAACAACGAGTAGCCATCGCTGGCGTTTGGCACTTTCTGTTTCGGCAGCAAGCCGGGCTTCGGTTTCCCTTGCCCGTTCGGTTTCTGCAGCTAATTGAGCTTTAACGACCTGCATGTGCTCAGCTTTGAGCTGCTGCTGAATCTGCTGCTGCTCAAAGGTCTGACTAGCTGCTAAAAACTGATAGTCTTCATGGCTCAAGTTATGCAAACTCGACCACATCAGGGCTTCTTGAAGTGCCTGCCCCCGCAGCAGTCGTGATTCATCTCGGCAGTCTGACTTTAGCCAAACCTTTAAAGCGCTGGCATAGGGCCGCAATTTATCTAACTGCTGAGCGACCCAAGTGCTATTAAAAATAGTCTCGTAAATGCGATTTCTCAAGGTCAGGGTTCCGTCCGCTTTTATGACTAACCCAGAGAGTAATAGCTCCATTTGCTCTGGGCTATTGTCTAGTATTACTGACCCTTTTACCAAAATAGATTGATACAAGCTCAGAAGCCGTCCTGCCCGGTATTCATTATTTAAGAGATAGTCTCGAATAGTCTTTAAGTGCTCTGGTTCATCCTGGCTTTCCCAATTTGTCAGAATATGGGTTTGAACTAGCTGATCGATGTAGCTAGAAGGTAGCCGTTGAAGGTTAGGTAATCTATCGTTGAGTTCTGCTGGTGAACCATAGAAACTGAGGTCTTGAGTCCCTATCCTTTGTTTCTGCTTGCTCTCACCTCTAGCGTCTTGCCATACCAATTGGCATAGCTTCTGCGATAAAAAAGGATGTCCACCAGTCCAGGAAAAAATCTGAGCCATGACAGCCTCTGGATTGCTACAAACTGTGGCTAATCCAGACAGCAAGGGCAATGCTTCATGTTGTTGAAAGCCTTCGAGGGCAATGGCTTGTCCTATATTGAAGGGTGTACGCTGGCGATCGGCGATTAGCTCTGAGGGTGTAGCTACACCAAATAGAGCTAAGGCTAAGCGCTGATAGTCACTGGACTCGGTGCGTCGGTTGTACCAGGCTCGAATCAGAGCAAAAAAGTCCTCAACTGAAAACCCCAAGCTCAGGACGCTATCAATCTCATCGATAAACAGAACAATATCACCCTGAACTTGGGTTAGGAGGACATGTTCTACAAAATCACCTAGACGCTTTACAGGGGAAAGATAGAGTCGCTGCCGCCACCATTCCCCTAGCTCCACGTCAAGGTTAAAACTATTTACCAAACATAGAGCAAGGCTGGCATACCACTGATCGGGGGTTAGATTACGAGTGCCAATTTCGGTAAGATCGATGACACCGCACTGAATACCCAGTGCCTGTAGACGGGTCGTTGTCCGTACTCGTAAAGATGATTTACCCATTTGGCGTGAGTTAAGCACATAGCAAAATTCACCCCGGCTCAAAGCACTTACCAATAATGCATCCGCTCTACGTTCAACATAGCAAGGAGCATAAGGGGCAAGACTACCTCCTACCTGATAGGTATGTATATTTGGTTGAGTAGCTGCCATTACTCAATATTTTGCAAAATTAACGCTCGCTGGCTTTGCTCAACTAAAATTAAAAGCTACCAATCTCTCTCTTAGTCTCTATGCTTAATTTATTGAACTAAGATGATTAGAAAAGTAGTTAGCATAGAGCTGACAGGAAGGTGAAATTCCATACTCATCCATTTTAATCAGCCCCAAGCTCTGTAGTTCAAACCTGAGCTTGGGATCTAGTTGAATGGGGTGAGGTGAAGTGACTATCTTTTTATAGGCTTGTACTAATCTTGGATACTGCTGAAGTGTGTGCCATTTTTGATGCAACATTTCTTGGTGTATGTTAGTAATGATAGCGTTAGAGTTGAATAGTTGTTCTAATGCTAAATTATTCTGAGAAAGATAGTGAAATGTACGTTTAATCAAATAAGGATTGCCACCTACTTGCTCCATTAAAATAGAAATGTAGTTGGGAGATTCCTCTTTCCAAGTATGAGATGATTCTATTAATGAATAACGACATGCTAACTCGTTAACTTGAGCTGGTGTGAACTCCGGCAAATCAATAGATAGCCCAACATTAAAGGGGGATTGTCGTGCTGTCAAAGGAATATAAACTTCAGTTGAATGCACGATAATCAATCGCAAACGCTGCCATATTTCACTATTATTTACTCCATATCTTGCTTTTTCATACCAAGAACGCAGCAACCCTAAAAAATCAGTAGCAATTTCTGGATATCGAAATACAACGTCAGCATCGTCAATAGCAAGCACCAGTGGCGATTTTAGTTCAGATAATAAATATCTTTCGAAATAGCGAGTGCTATTACTATTGCCACCAAATATATCATCCCAATGTTCTTTCAATTGGTCCGGTTGTCCAAGGCGATACGTTACATCGGAGCAAAACCAAGATAACAATCGATTTGGATTCTCAAATAGGCTTAAATTAGCTTGTCTCATACTCATAACAACTGTTTGATACCCTTGGGCTTGAGCATGATGTAAAATTTTAGCCATCAATGAAGTTTTACCCATTTGTCTAGGTGCTTTAATCCTAATTAAAGCACCTGGCTGCATAACAGTTTCATAACAGTGAGTTTCAATCGGTTCACGTTGTATATAAAAGTTTGACCCGATTGAAATTGGGCCTGCTGGCAATTCTAATATTGCCTTAGGCTTATATAAAGTTCTATTAGG
>NZ_JADEXP010000147.1 GCF_015207065.1 Leptolyngbya cf. ectocarpi LEGE 11479
GTCCGTTCGAGCAACTCAATGGCTTCCGATATCATGACGATTGGATGCGTAACTTGTTAATTGCCTCGTCTCTCAACGGGAGGAGACCGTTACCTCAATCTCCTCACACAAACTGAGGTGGAATCAGGCTTAAGCATCCCGCTGCGCAGGCGGCGGCATATTCCCCCAGGCTATGGCCCAGCACCACGGTGGGGGTAATTCCCCAGCTGCGCCACAGTTCGCTGAGGGCATATTCCAAGGCGAACAGAGCAGGCTGGGTGTAGGCGGTTTGATTCAGCAGCCCATCGGTTTCTGTAAATAGCACCGTTAGTAGTGACTGGCCTAATGTGTCTTTTAAGGCGGCATCACACTGATCTAAAACGCGTCGGAAAACGGGCTGGGTGTCATAGAGCTGTCGCCCCATGCCGACATACTGGGACCCCTGGCCTGTGAACAAAAATGCAATGTCTCGCAGCGGGCGACGGGGGGCTTTGGCTACGGCTACGGCGGGAGAGTTTTTTCCTTGGGAGATATTGGTTAGGTGCGATCGCATCTCCTCCACCGACTCCGCCACCACCATCGCCCGATGGGGAAAGATCGCTCGTCCGACATGGGCTGTCCAGCACACATCCACCAGGTTCATATCTGGGTTGGCCTGCAAAAACTCACCATAGCGACCCGCCAGCGCGGCCAGAGCAGTCTCCGATTTGGCCGTCAGCATCAGACCGTGCCAGGTGGAGGAAGCAACAGGGGGCGCAGGGCCAGCAGTAGGAGATTCTGAAGCTTCAGAGACAGCCGCAGACACCACTAAATGGGCATTGGTCCCCCCAAAACTAAAGGCACTCACACCCGCTATCGGTCGATCCACTCCGTCCGGTAGCGGCCAGCCTTTTTGGGGAACAAACAGCGGCGTATCCGCTAGGTCGATGCGGGGATTGAGCTGACGCAGATGCCGATGGCCCGGAATATATCGATGCTGCAGCGCCAGCACCACCTTGATCAATCCGGCGATGCCCGCCGCCGCTTCCATGTGGCCCACATTGGCCTTTAGCGCTCCCAAGGCACAGGGCTGCTGGGATGAACGCCCCGCCATCAGCACGGTTTTTAGGGCATTTACTTCAATCGGATCGCCCAGGGGCGTGCCCGTGCCGTGGGTTTCCACATAGCTAATGTGGGCGGCAGGCACCTGGGCCTGGGTCAATGCCTGGCGAATTACCGCCCGCTGAGCAGGACCGTTGGGGGCTGTAAGACCATTGCTCAGACCGTCCTGGTTAACGGAGGACCCTGCCACCACCGCCAAGATGAGATCGCCCGCCTGTTCCGCATCCGCCAGTCGCTTCAAGACAACAACGCCGCACCCTTCTGAGCGCACATAGCCATCGGCAGCTGCATCAAATGTCTTGCAGCGGCCATCAGCGGCCATCATCCCCGCCTGTTGAAAAACCTCTGTCACCTCGGGTCTGAGGATTAAATTCACACCACCCGCCAGGGCCAGATCACAGTCTCCAGCCGCCAGGCTTTGCCTCGCCAGGTGTACCGCCACCAGCGATGATGAACAGGCCGTATCCACCGCCAGGCTAGGACCCTTTAAATTGAGGGCATAGGAGATTCTGTTGGCGGCCACACAGAGTGCTGTACCGGTGGCGCTGTAGGGACTCATACCAGTCTCGGCGCGACTTAAAAGATAACCATAGTCGCTGTGGCTAATGCCCACAAACACCCCCGTACGGCTGCCCGCTAAGGACTGGGGAGAAATGGCCGCCGCCTCTAAACTCTCCCAACAAATTTCCAATAACAATCGCTGCTGAGGATCAAGATAGGCCGCTTCCCGTGGAGAAATCCCAAAAAATGCGGCATCAAACTGATCGATATTGGAGAGAAAACCGCCCCAGTCGGTGGCATCT
The DNA here is from genome assembly GCF_015207065.1 of Leptolyngbya cf. ectocarpi LEGE 11479. GTDB lineage: Bacteria > Cyanobacteriota > Cyanobacteriia > Phormidesmidales > Phormidesmidaceae > Leptothoe > Leptothoe ectocarpi. The sequence goes on from NZ_JADEXP010000147.1 coordinate 1,884, forward strand.
GTGCCTGGGCGATCTCTGGGGGTAATGGCATCGCCACCGTCACACAGAAACTGCCAAAATTCATCGGCATTGTCCCCACCCGGAAACCGGCAGGCCAAACCGACAATCGCAATTGGGTTCATCGTCTTAGAGTGCCTCTCAATGCGGGTGAACAAATGACCATAGGCTTGGTATGGCCATAGGCACGCTTGGCCAGGGCGCTGTGCCAGAGGACCGTTTTAGCTCTCAGCCTCTAAAGAGCTACCTGCTAAGTGCTCAGCCAGGGCAGCAACGGTAGGATAGTCGTAGAGCAATGTAGGTGAAACCTGCTGATGGAGCCACTCCTCAAGTTCTCCTGACAGCCCAATGACTTCTGTTGAATCGAGCCCATAGCTGTCAAAGGGGACATCCGGGTCGATAGCTTCAATTGCAACATTTAGGGATGTTGCCAGCTTTTCACATAGCCAGGTCTCAATGATGGCTGCAGTTGGCCGGGAAACAACAGAAGGCGGAGGGTTAAAAGATGAAGTCATAGTAGAACCTTTGCTCACAATTGACGGGCGGGAATGGGAATGGGATGCAGCTGCTCAGCCAAAAACTGAGAACAACAGCGAGAACGCTGAATCTTACCGCTGGAGGTTTTAGGAATACTGCCGGGCTTGACGAGGACAATGGTTTCTACCCGCAGACCGTGGACCCGACTCACCGCTTGTCGGATCGCGCGCAGCACCAGCTCAGGCTCTAGCTTTCGCAGCCATACCCGCCCCACTTCTTGCACAATCACCAGCTGAGTTTGGTCGTCCTGGTCTACGGTAAACGCGGCTCCCCAAGTCGAACCAAACCCCGGATGGCTGGCCGCCACGGTGGCTTCCACATCGCTGGCATAGTGGTTGCGACCGTGGATAATCATCACTTCCTTCAGACGCCCGGTCACATACAGTTCCCCACCTTGCACACAGCCCAAATCCCCCGTGCGCAGAAAAGGTCCTGCGCCAGTGTCAACCAGGTGAGCCTGAAAGGTTTCTTGAGTCAGCTGCGGCTGCCGCCAGTAGCCCTGAGCAACACTGGGGCTAGCCACCCAAATTTCTCCCACTTCGTTGGGCTGGCAGCGCCTGAGAGTCTGAGGATTAACAATCTCCAGATCACCCGAATCGATCATCTGGCCGCAGCCCACCAGCACGCGCCCCTGGGGGGCCGGCTGAATCCGATGGGCCGCTAAGCTTTCTTCATCCACGGTTAGTTGCTTGGGTGCGCGGGTGCGATCGCCGCCTGTGATCATCAGCGTTGCCTCCGCCATACCGTAGCAGGGGTAGAACGCCTCAGGTCGAAACCCGTACTCTGCAAATTTAGTGGCAAAACGCTCCAGGGTGGCTGCTCGAACCGGCTCTGCTCCAGTAAAGGCCACTGACCATTGGCTTAAATCCAATCCCACACACTGTTCGGGTTTAATTTTTTCCACACAGCGTTCATAGGCAAAATTGGGACCGCCGCTAATGGTGGACCGGGTGTGGGAAATCGCCTGTAACCAGCGCAGGGGCCGCTGCAGAAAGTCCACGGGCGACATCAGGGTTGTGTTCACCCCCTGATATAACGAGGTGAGAATGCCGCCAATTAGCCCCATATCGTGATGCGGCGGCAGCCAGCATACTGCCTTGGTCTGGTGGCTCAGCCCAAACTTATGGCTAATGGCGGCGACATTATGGATGAGATTGCCGTGGCTAATTTGTACCCCCTTGGGGGCAGATATGGAGCCTGAGGTGTATTGCAAAAAGGCAGTTTCTTCAGGAGCAATATTGGGGGGCTGCCAGTCGGCAGCTTCTTCGGGCTTAACAGCATCCAGACTGATTGTGGGAAGACTCGCCAGGGTTTCGGATTGGAACTGCTGAGCGGAGGCGGTCAAAATCAGTGAAGCCTGGGCATCGTCAGCAATTCTCTGAAATCGCTCTAGGGACTGATTGGGTCGGGGCGGATAGATGGGCACTGCGATCGCACCCGCATACATACAGGCACAAAAGGCCAGAACGTAGTCTAAGCCAGGCGGACAGAGCAAGAGGACCCGCTCCCCCTTGAGGTTTAACCGCTGCATCCGAGCGGCGATCGCCCGACTGCGGCAGTCTAAATCGGCATAGGTTAATTGGTCCGACGACACGGCCCCGTCATTCCAAATTTGAAAGGCTATCCGAGAGGGCTGTTGCATTGCCCTTTCGCTAAGAAGATCAACCCAGGTCAAACCTGAGCTGACACCCTGGGGGCGGTTAAAGGTCAGATGGGGCATGGGGCTGATGGTAAATGTGCACCTGAAGATCAGAGGGCCGAACCGTCGCGACAGGATCAAAATACTTGCGAATTAGAGATAAGAATCAGTTTTATTAATTGATATCATTTCTCAATAGAGAGTATAAGCGCTTCAATACACATTCGCAAGAATATATCAGATAAATACCGTAATCTCAGTTAAAGAAAACCCTTTGTTTACGTCCTTTGATTCCATAATGAGCTTGACAAGGGACTGTCTATCCCTTTAATTTCTTGATAATATTCTCATTAAAAATCCATTTTTTGGTCTCTTAATTGACAATATTTTGCTTTAGCGTGGCGACAGCGATAGCTAAGGCACGCGGGCTTAAAGCCACGTTACTTGTGTGTGAGGAATCATGATGAAATTGTCTTTAGGAACCTACGCGCTGGGGATATCAGGCGCGATCGCAATTGCGATCGCGCAGCCTGCCCATGCACAGACCTCCATAATTACTGCCGTACAGCTAACCCAGACCGACACGGGGCTATCCCTAACCCTTGAGTCTGCCGCTGAGGCCCCCCTACAAACCTTTATCAATCGCAGTGGTGAAAGCACCATTGTTGTCGATATTGCCGACGCCCAGCTTCAGACCGGGGACACATTCCAGCAGGACAACCCGGTAGATGGCATCGCATCGATTACGGTCAAATCCCTGGCCACCAATCGGATTCAAGTTACCATTGTGGGCCAAGACGCCGCCCCAGAAATTGCCATCGATCAGCAGCCTGGCAGCCTGATTTTCGCCGTCAGCCCCGTAGGCTCCGATTCAGAAGATCCTGCCAGCGATCCCCTGGCCTCTGAACCAACTGACGAAGCCCCCCTGCGATTAGTGGTCACCGCCACCCGGACCGAAGAATCCGTAGACGACATTGGGCGTTCCATTACGGTCATCGATCGAGAACAAATCGAACAGCAGTCTATTATTTCCTCTGATCTCGCTGATATTTTAGGAAACTTAGTGCCAGGGTTTGGCCCCCCCAACCAGTTACGTACCACGCGCGGACAAACCCTTCGAGGCCGAGAAGCCGCCATCTTAATTGACGGTGTGCCGCTGTCCACCAATTTTCGAGTTAACCGTCAGGAACTTCGTAGTATCGACCCTTCTGCCATTGAGCGAGTCGAGGTGATTCGTGGCCCCAGCGCCATTTTTGGTGGCCAGAGTACCGGTGGCGTCATTAATATCATCACCCGTCGTCCCGTAGACGGTGAATCAAGTGTGGAAATTCAGGCTGGAGTTAGCGCATCCCTAGGTGACCTAGAAGATGACGGCTTTGGTACTAATCTTGCACTCAATGCCTCAGAAAGATCCGACCGAGCTGATATTAGAGTCAGTCTGTCTCGGGAAGAGACCGGTAGTTTCTTCGACGCCGACGGTAATCGCAATGTTTCAGAATCGAGCCTGAGCGATACCACCAGCTACAACCTACTGGGCAAAATTGGCTACGATATTAGCGAACAACAGCGACTCGATTTAACGCTTAACTACTTCAATGCCCAGCGAGAGACAGAGTTTATTGCTAGCCCGGCCACACTTCTCATTCCCGGTCGCCAGACTGCTCAAACTCTGAGAATTCGAGGTCTCGACCGAGACGATAATCCAGAAGATATTAGCTTCTTGACCAATCTCAGCTATTCCCACGCCGACCTGCTGGGTAGCGAAGTGCGGGGTCAGCTGTATTACCAAGATACGACTGCCCGTGGTGAGTTTGCTGACGGTCGGCTCGGTATTGATTTCTTTCCCTTTTTGTTTCAATCACGTCTGGAGGCCGAGCGCTGGGGCGGGCGACTACAGGTTGAAACCCCTTTAAATGGGGATGAAACGCTCAATCTGCTGTGGGGTGCGGACTATGAAAGTCAGAAAAACCGACAGATTACCGCCCAGTTTGATGCAGACACCTTTGACAATGAGCAACAGCTGACCACGCTCCAAGAATTTGACTTTACCCCACCCTATCGGGTGAATAGCCTAGGTCTTTTCACCCAGATTGATTGGGAAGCCAGTGAATCATGGTTGTTGCGTGGCGGTCTGCGCTACGAGAATATCAACCTCGACGTAGACGACTACTTTTCAGTCACTCGACGTCGCAACATTGAGGGCGGCAACCGCAGCTTTGATGACGTTGTTTTTAACGCCAGCACCGTTTATCAGCCGGCTGATGAGATTTCACTCTTTGCTAGCTTTGCCCAGAGCTTTAGCGTGCCTGAGTTTAGTCGAATCCTACGCCTACCCCCCGCCGGATTTGTCAGCGTTGAGGATGACTTTGATATTACTCAACCGATCAAAGTTACTGAGTATGAACTGGGTGTTCGCGGCAATTGGCCGGAGTTCCAAACTAGCCTTAGCGGTTTTTACAACACATCAGATTTTGGATCGAGTCTGGTGCCCAATGAAAATGGGTTGCTCGGCATTCAGCGTGCTCCTCAACGGATCTACGGTGTAGAAGCCACGGTCGACTGGCAACCAGCGGACACTTGGGGCCTTGGCGGTACCGTTGGCTGGTCTGAAGGTGAAAACGACGTCGATCGAGATGGCGATTATTTACCCTTAAACAGTGGAGAGATTGCCCCGATTAAGTTCACCGCCTATGTGGAAAATGAAACCCTACCGGGCTGGAACAACCGTCTCCAGGCGCTGATTGTCGGCGGTCGTAGTCGTGCCGCCGATGAAGGCGTCGAGCCTTTGGAGATTGAGAGCTATGCCACGTTAGACTTTATCAGCAGCGTGGATGTGGGTCCTGGCACTCTGCAAGTTGGTGTTGAGAACATTTTTGATACCCAATACTTTCCAGCCGTAGCTCAGTTTTTATCAGGGTTTGACGATCGCAACTATGTTGGCGGTCGAGGCCGCACCTTGCGTTTAATGTATTCTGTGGAGTGGTAATAGAAGAACTTTAATAGTATTGAATCTGAGGCAAAGGCGATGAGGCTATTTTCTTAGTGAGAGCTGCCCTCTCTTGGGAAATAGTCTTTTGATTTATTGGTTTAGCAAAAATGCTATGGGCTTGTTAAAAATTAAGCTCATGATTTTAGGTTATGGCTTTAGCGGCTGGCATGGAGTTTAAAGATGTTGCTTGGGGTCCCTCCAAGTTCCCCAAACCCCCTGGGCAGGGCCGGAACGCCGCCCTACAACCCACCGTACTGAGTTATTTTAAATAGCAATAAGTTGGGGTTACGACGGGGACAGTTATAAATATTTTGAACTGGTTTTTGCAGAAGATTCTCGGGAAATTACAATCATGAAATGATTGCTTAACGAGTCCTATGTCTCTCTGTCTGGTTTGAGTAGCACTATTGTTCTCTTAGCTGAGCTTTACAAGTTGAGTAATTTGATATTGCTGAGCTTTGCTTATTTCAACCAAATCCTTGGGTGTCTTTGCTGAATTGGTCGCGGTGGTCAGTTTATCCGCTTCTGCAATGGTTACCCGATAGCGTCCTTGGGTATGGAGACTTTTATAAACCAGCTCCACCTTGGCTCCGCTGGCATTACGGGTCCAGCGGTCTAGCCATAGCTGTAGCAGGTTAATGGGAATATATCGCAGCAATGGATAAAGTAATCGCTTAATGCCTGTTAATCTTTTTTGATACGTGCGTACTTTTTTAGGATAGGTGAGCCAGTCCCATCCAATTTCCATCCACACAGCGCGCTCGGCAATTTGCTCAAACTTAGTGCCTCCAGACCAACCTCGATACAGCTGTTTTAACTGGCGATGGTCGCCACTACGCCGTACTAGCTGCGGCAAGTTATCGAGTTCTAAATGGCCCCAAAATTGACCAGTGGGCAGGTCAACAAGCGTTGGGGCAAACTGATGGCCGCCAAAGTGGGTGCTTTGCCACACGCGCAGATTGAACTGGTCAGATTGTTGGCGCAGCTGGCGATAGATGGGAGTGCCAAATCGACCGCAGGCCAGGTCGACCTGGGTGTGGGTGCAGACCAGCATTTCTCGTAGGTGCTGGGTATCTTGCTGATAAGAGAGAAATGGGATGACTGTATTTTTCTTGCCCAGCAAGCGATTGAGTAGGCCTAAGACTAGATGGTTAGTTTGGTCTTCAGGAACCACATACTCTTCTTTGAGATACTCGGCAAACTGTTGGGCGGGCCGACGATAGTAGATAATGCGGGTGAGGCCGGGGGTGGAGTATTCAGGATCGGGTGCGATCGCAATTGGCCTCACCATCACCCCTCGCCTAAAGACCAGCTTCTTAACCAGCGAAAACATCTGGCCAACCATCGGATTTTCCGCAAACATAGCCAAGGGCCAGGGCTGAGCAACTTCCACAAGCAGCCAATAATCTACCTTAGGGGCAGACCCAATTGGATCAACACCATTCGCTTTAGAGACCTGGGAGCAATAGCGACAGTCGGCAAGATTGTCCGGCAGATTGTCCAGTTGCATAGCTCCTTCCTGAGGTTGATTCCTAATAAGCCCCACGCACATCTTAACGTCTTTCAAGACCTGCTGAGTGGCTAAGATGTTGTTCAAGCTCCAGAGCCAGGCATTGTCACTAGAAAAAGCCGGTTGGGTTCTAAAAAAGGCTCAATAGCTGTTTCAGGGAGGTGGATTAATGCGATGGACTGTAAGCCTTACCCAAAGCATGTTTCAGAAGTCCTTTAGCTCCTGGACTCAAACTCTTACATAACAAAGTTTCCAAGCATTTTTTGGCTCAGACCTCCCGGAAACCCATATAGAGCCTTTTTGATAATGTCTGCTAACCGATAGGAACAGATATAGGCTAGTGGTATAGATAAGCTGTGGACTAATGTGGTGCAGTATATAGAGTTTTCCTACCAGCAGAGTTCTGTTACTCGAGAGGTATCAGTCGTTAAGATGCTGCTTAAAGAATATTTTTCACTTTAATAAAAGCTGATTTTATTTGGAATTGTTGGAATAAATGAGGTAGATAAATATATTAGCTGTTTAAAGTAACACTATGGATAAGAAGGTACTGGCTGAATTTCAGTTAGAGGATGGCACTAAGTTTTTAGTCGAGGTGCCAGAGCCCATCAATGGAGATGCGGTAGAGGAGGTATCTATTCTAGATGAGCCAGTATTGAAGGCAAAGCAGACGTTTGAGAGTGCTTTGGATAAGGTGATTCCGGTAGCATCTGCGGCGATGGAGCGGTTGAAAGCGGGACTGACGACACCGGCAGATGGAATTGAGGTTAAGTTTGGGCTGAACCTTAGTGCGGATGCTGGGGTGATATTTTCTAGCGTGGGTAGCGAGGTTAGTCTAGAAGTGACGTTGAAGTGGGACAAGTAGGGTAGTCTGGCAGAATGGCAAATGATGGTAGTGCTCCTGAGATGTCCTGTAAAAGTGCGATCGCACGGTTCTACAAAGGATCCAAAGTCATTGGCGCTGGCATTTTGGTTGAGGGGGATTATGTACTCACCTGCGCCCATGTAGTAAAACAGGCGTTGGGGCTAGAAAAAGCCAAGGATCCTATTGGTCAAGAACTAAAGCTTAATTTTCCGTTTGTATCCCTGTCCCAGAGGCTATCAGCAAAAGTATTGCTATACCGACCGGCTAAAGACGATGACACAGCCGACGATATTGCCGGATTGAAACTGCTGGATGCTGCGCCAGATCAGGTAGCTCCCGCAAAACTAATGGCTGGTCATTATCTAGGTTTAGAATTCGGAGCCTTGGGTTTTCCAGAAGGACATCCCCGAGGCGTCTATGCCTATGGCATTCTAAAAGAAGAACTGCCCCACGGCTGGGTCCAGCTGGAAGACGATAAAACTCAGGGTATGGCCATTCAGCCTGGGTTTAGCGGCACCGCCATTTGGGACCAGTCAGCTAATGCGATGGTGGGCATGGTCGTTGCACGGGATAAGAAAACGCCCGAGGCCAAAATTGGGTTTATGATCCCAGCAAGACCGCTGCTGGCTACAGTGCTGGATCTGGAGATTTTGGGGCTGAGGTCAGTTTTGAGTACCTATGAAACGAAACTGACCGATGGCTTTGCTACGGCCTATCAGCTGTGCTGTCCTGAAGGATATTTAGAACCCACACCGGCTGACCTGTCAGGGAAGCTAAATAACCTTGGGGGCATGAAGCCAGATGCAAAGGGGCATCGAGCTATTGATCGGTTTGCGATGCTACTGAGTTTACCAGCCTTGAACCCACACACCGATTCCCAGAAAGCTCTACATAAGTGGCTAGAAACTCGGGTGGACAATCTGCAGACTTTAAAGGATAGCATCGCTCCACTGTTGGAAAAACAAACCGCTCTAGAATCTGCGGCAGTAGAATCCCATCTGTTGATTTATGTGCAACCTACCTATCAACAAACAGGAGAATATCCAGTTAAGGCTTGGCTCATCCCCGATGCCAAACACTACGATGCAAAATCTGGTGCCGGGAAAGAAGAAATCTATGCGACAAATACGGACACTGTTACCCAGACTACTTTGACCAGCTATGTACGAGCCTGTTTAGAAAACGTGGTGCAGCGTTCTCCTAAAGATCTGATGGTACATTTGATTTTGCCTCTGGCATTGCTCAACGAGAAGATTGATACATGGTCTCTAATGGATGAACCGATTCTGCCAGGGTTAACCTTCACCTCTACCATGGGAGAACGCTATCGGCTGGTAGTACAAATCGCAGAGCGTTTACATCCCAAAGTTTTGGGCTTTTTTGAAGAGCGATGGCGAAAAAATTGGGAAGCGCTCCACACTCTGACACCGACGGATTTGTGTGATGCTTTTGTGGCTGGCTCAGGAGACTGTTCTCAAGGTGTACTCAAGGGACATTGGCAGATGAACCAAAAGCTAGGCTTAAAGCTTTCCAAGGTTTTAGCCGCAAAACAATATATGGAGGTATTCTCCACGTTGGTGGAATATGGCATACCAGCAGCCTTATGGTTGCGGTGTGATCAGTTTGCTAATGGGTTGGAATGTGGCTGTGAGCTGGATGGGTTGCTGAACTGTGAACCCAATAAGCTGCCGGAGCTGGTGCGGGATATGCGCAGTAAAGCGACATCTTTGCCACCCGATGCTCATATTGGTCACCATTTGTCCTTTTTGTGGGAAGATCCCAGCTTGATACCGCCTAGAAAGATGCTGGGGATGGCGTAGCGCTAACGGAATACCATGACCAAACAGAGTGACTGGCGAATTTTTCAAGGAAACCGTAAGCCCCATAAGGATCGGGACTACATCACAAAGCGATTACCCGATCCGCCCAGTTGGCGACCCTTTGGGAGTGATGCGGCAGTAAAGGAAACGGTATCGGGTCTGAAAAAGAAGCAGCGGGGAGCCACATTTCAGGCGACCGATGATGAAATCGACATGGTAAACGCGGCACTGTATTTACGGCGACCGCTTTTGGTTACGGGGAAGCCAGGGACTGGTAAAACGTCGTTGGCCTATGCGGTGGCCCATGAGCTGAATCTGGGGGAGGTGCTGTACTGGCCGATTACGACACGGACTACTCGCAAGGATGGTCTGTATAGCTACGATGCCATTGCCCGCTTGCAAGATGTGCAGCTTGGACGGGAGCGGGATATTGGCGCATATATTACCCTCGGCCCCTTGGGGACAGCTTTGTTACCGACGGATCATTCCAAACGGCCTCGGGTACTGCTGATCGATGAAATTGACAAAAGTGATATTGACTTGCCCAATGATTTGCTGCATTTGTTTGAAGATGGAGAATTTCAGATTCCTGAGATTCTGAGGGTTTCAGAGGATTTGAAAAAGACTAAGAAGAACGTGAAAGTGCGTACGGCCTATACTGAAGCAGATGAACAACAGTTTGCAGAAACTCAGGATGGACGATTTCGCTGTGGAGCATTCCCGTTTGTGGTGATGACCAGCAATGGGGAGAGAGATTTCCCTCCCGCATTTTTGCGGCGGTGTTTACGGCTGAATATGGGTGAGCCCAATCCGGAACGTCTAAAAAAGATTGTGGAGGCTCATCTGAAGGCAGATTTGACGAATGAGAGTCGGGTGAAGGAAGCAGCGGTGCTGATCCAACAGTTCTGCGACAAAAGTAGAACAGGTGATCTGGCGACAGACCAGTTGCTCAATGCCATTTACTTTGTGACGCGGGAGCGGGTGCCGGATCAGGATACGAAAGAGAAGCTGGTGGATACGTTGATGAAGTATCTGTCTAGTACTGAGGATGCATGAGAGCTGATGGGAGCATTGATGGGTTTGCAGCTCTGCTGGGAAAGGCAGGGTTGGAGCTGGGTGCTGAGGAAATGGCGGATGCCCTATGGTTGGCGGGGCATATTAGTCCAGAGGGAAGGGAACAGGTTGTTGAAGAAGAGGATGCTAAGGAAGAGGCTGCTGAGCTAGCGGTGCGAGAGGACTATTTCGATAATGAATTTGAAGATGATGACGATGATGAAGCTCAATTGCCTTTGTCATTGCCGAAAAAACAGAATAGTGCAGAAAGTGGTGCAGCTAAGCCAGACGGTATTCCTATCAAAGCGCCAGCAGCACCAGCTCTGCGAATTCGTTTAGAGCTGGCAAGAGCACTACGTCCCCTGCGACGAAGCGTGCCTTCGCCTGTCAGGATGGAATTTGATCAGGCTGCCACAATTGACCGCATTGCAGATCAGGGTATTTGGTCGCCTGTATTGAGTCCGGCTCCAGAAAGATGGTTGGACGTGGCACTGGTAATTGAAGAGAGCAAGTCTGTGCCTTTGTGGAAAGAGACCTTGGCCGAGTTTCAAACTTTACTGGAACGGCAGGGGGCATTTCGGAGCGTGAGTTCCTGGCGGTTGCGATCAGATGAGACAGGTGAACTCACTCTGCTATCTGGGAAATCTAGTCGTCCTCGCAGTGCCCGAGAGCTACTGGACCCAGCAGGGCGCAGGTTGATTTTGATGGTGAGCGACTGTACGTCAACAGCATGGCAGCGGGGAACAATTTATCCTTGGTTAGAAACTTGGGGTGAACAGGCTCCAATGACGGTGATACAGCTATTGCCAGAGCGGCTATGGGCACAGACAGGATTAGCTCATGGGACACCAATGTGGCTGAGTGCATTAGAGCCTGGAGTATCTAGTACACGGATGATGGCAACGGCACAGATGCCATTGTGGGATTTATTTAGATCAGAGCAATCACAGGTGATAGTGCCTGTAGTGTCTTTAGAGGCGGAACCGCTAAAGCAGTGGGCAAACGTAGTTATAGGTACTGGAGAGAGTCGGACCGTAGGATTTCGATTTGAGATGAGAGAGAACCTAAGAAACAGTAAGCAGGAGTCAGAAGAACGAACAGAAATGAGTGCAGAAGAGCGAGTGCGGTTATTTCGGGCAACAGCTTCGTTGACAGCGCAGAAGTTGGCAGGATTAATGTCAGCTGCGCCTGTAAGTTCACCAATTGTGAATTTAATTCGGCAGACAATGCTGCCGGAGGCAGAGCCAGTTCATATAGCTGAGGTATATATGGGTGGCCTGATGGAAGCCCAGGAAAAGAACCAGTATGATTTTGTTCCTGAGGTGCGAGATTTATTAGCAGATACACTATCAGTTAAAGATACTGAGAGAGTTTTAGATGGCATTTCGTTATATATTTCAAAACAGCTAGGGCTTAATACGCACAGTTTTGAGGCATTGCTATGTCTAAGTATAGAAACTAACTCAGTTAACGAACTCCTTGTACCGTTCGCACATGTGGCAAAACAAGTCTTACACAGAATAGGTGGTGATTATGCTTCCGTAATGAAGCGTATGAATATTAGTAATTCTATTGAGCAACAAAAGAAAGAAAATAGAGCTGTTTCCACTACCTGGATTCCCCCACTACAGATATTCAAGTTTCGTGAAGCTATTATTGAATTTGAAGACCAGTCAGTAATCTTAGCTGAAATTGAACGATATGATTTAACTAACCGAGAAGCTGAAGTGTGGAGATTACGTCAGCAAGGAACTTCTTACGGAGATATTGCTCAACAATTATTTATTTCAGTAAACACTGTTAAAAAATATCTGAAAAATATTTTCACCAAAATTAACCGTATAGAAAATGAAATTTCACCAGAAGATTTCAGTAAAAACGAGAACGCTATTTGGAAGCTAATTCAATCAAAGTATCAATATACACTAGAAGAACTTTCCCAAGAAACTGGAATAGATATAGAGCAGCTTATTCAACATATTAACAATATTGCCCAAAAAATAGAAGCAGAAAATATCTTAAGAGCACTAGTAGTCGTAGGGCACGATAATAATCACTTAGGAGATGAAGTTCTAGAAGACATGAAATTAGAGCATCAATCTCAGGTTTTCAAGAGCATTTTTAGAGAAATTAAATATCTTAAAAAAAGAAAAATAAACGTACTTTTAAAGCCATCATTATCAGAACTAAAAAGTGAATTAAATCAAGGTAGTTATAATCTTTTTTTCTATTCTGGTTACGTTAAATCTAAAAATA
>NZ_JADEXP010000148.1 GCF_015207065.1 Leptolyngbya cf. ectocarpi LEGE 11479
TCTTTTCCATGGCCTCCTACAAACGTCGCAAACTCAATCAGCATCTGATTGACAGGTTTATTCGAAACTTAGACTTAGACGAGACTTTGATTAAATCACATCCCAACTTTCCAAGTCTTTGTGACTATGGGGTGCTAGTCTCCTAATTCTGTCCGGAGTATTGCTACTTATTAAAACTAACTACTAGTTTGAATAGTCAATAGGTACCCCTATTGACTCACAAAACATTTTTTCCGGCGCAGACTGATTATAAATATATCTTGTTCTAAGCCAAGCATTTTCCTCTCCACCAGCATACCACCTATTGCGGAGTACTTGGCATGTTCGCTGTGGAATAACGTATAGTAACACACAGATGATAATAAAAGTGAATATTGGTACTCTACGCGTCTTTAATACTTTAGACAAAATGGTTTTGTTATCAATGTCTTCGCTGCAAATAAGAGTATTCATCAGCGATTTTGTATTGCTAGAAAAACGGATGTTTGGAAAAATTTGAATATTTCTTCCTTCCTGCTCTGTATACATTTCTGGTCTTAATTCAGGAAATTTAGCTTGAATTCTTTGCTTAACATATTGATGTAACTCATTGATAGAACCTTTACCTTCACATATCCCTTCAATTAGGTATTGAGTGTAGGGTGAAAGGTCTGACGTAATTCCACTAAAGGAGAGCTGGGTGGCACCAGACGAGCTAAGAATTACTCGCCCTTTTCCTCCAAGTTGACTGTGAATATCAATAGAAGTATCATCTTTTGATACAAATCCTTCAGGAAAAGCACCACTAAAGCAACAATCTAGAATGATGACCTGATGCTTTGACTGACAACGGTTCATCAGATCATGGATGAAATTGGCAGATACAACAGAAGAGTTTACAATGCCTCCATGGGAGTCTCTAGACGAATTTTTAGCCCCTAAATACAACCTGTTGCTAATATCCTTGAACCCATGACCAGAAAAATATAGAAGAACCAGATCATCTTCATTACGATTTGCAAACAGCTGGTGTATGGCCTGCTGCATTCGAGATGAATCAGGATTCTCTAGCAATGGTAAAACTTGGTCAAAATTTCCAAGCAATGAGGAAGACAGCACAGTCTTCATTGCCTGAGCATCCTTTAAAGCTCCCGGAAGTTCTGGAAACCCACAGTCGTATTCACTAACTCCAATTAATAAGGCAAACTTATTAACCCTTGACTGTGGTCTATGGCCAGAATCAATATCATCTTGCAACGGCTCTATGGGAGCATTAGGTGATAGAGGCGTTGCAGCTACTTTCCCCGCAGTTTTGTTTTTACCCGCTCCCAAAATGCTTTAACATCGAAGCCTGTACCGAGTTCTACCTCACCCTCATATTCAACAGCAGGAAAAAAGGGCAATAACTGAGGAATTAGAGGAATTGCAACCTTCAATCGATGACTGAAACTGGTCTCCGGCGAATCTATAATACCTAAGATGACCTTTGTATCATCTCCAGGTAAGGTAGCAATATGCTGTCGCAGTTCTGCCAATAGAGCTGCCATTTCTGAGGTCGATAGTTGATTGGCGTCTATCCCCTCTAACAGCAACCTGACCAAGGTAGTCTGCTGCTGATCTAATTTTTCTGTTATTGAGGCTATAATTCTCTTCTCATTAGCCTTGTAATGATTGAGGAGAAGTTGACTTGTTTTGAGATGATCACTTCGAAGAACCCGTTGTCCATCCAAAAGAACTTCTAGTCTTTCAGCTATCTCATTTAAATGATCATTAAGTAATTGACTACTAGGTTTATCTTGATCTAGATCAGTTTTACGATTCAGTCTTTCTAAGAGAGCTTCATATTCTTGTTGATGGTTACTGGCCGATTCCTTAATTTTTACAATCTCTTGTTTAAATTTAACCTTTTCACGAGGATCATTTGTATAAAGCAATGAATGCTCGAATTCCTTCAAAAGTTCGTAATTTTCACTAATGTTTTTATCTAGATCTTTTATTCTTTGCTCCAGGGCTGAAAGTTTCATGAAATTACTTCCAAGAAGCTATGGGTAGATGAGTAATTACCAAATAATGCATGGTATAAAAATAGCAAAGGAGTAATACATACTACAAGGACAGTAATAACATTGACGTAGTAAATCGGGCTATTTTAATAAAAAATTTACATTTTTTATGCTAAGTTAGTGACTTATCGCTTTTATATTACGCCTTATGTGAGTGTAAATTTGCTTCGAACAGTTTTCTGCTCAAAGGTCAGCACATCAATGCCCAAGGATGGTCGTAAGACGATTCGCAGCAGCAATTCTCATTATGAGGTCAGCTAGTGTCAGTAGGCACGTTAAGCTCCAGACCTTCGAGCATGAAGGTGAGCAAATGATCCCAATTATCAAAGCAAACGTAACGGGTTAAGGCCCGTAAATCATTAAAAAAGGTTTTTCGGGTCGACAGATGTGCTCTGAGCAATCGATACTTTGTATCCGTCAAAGTGAGCAGGGTATGAAAAAGCAATGCCAAGATGTTCAAGGTGGCCAGGAAAGCTGCTAATTGGTTTTGCCCGTGCCCGAAGTTATGTTCAAGGTTATAGCCCTTGGTCTTAAGGGTGTTGTTAGTCTCGTTTTCGACCTTCCATCGAGTGCGCCCAGCCGTGACCAGGGCTTCAACATTGTCATCCGTAATCAGGTGGTTGGTCGCGAAAGCGTTCTGGTAGAGGATTTTACCTTTGGCATTGGTGATGACGAGTTCGCACCAGTTTATGAGCAGTGCATCGTCGCCATCTCTGAGCGGGACTTGGTTGAGATAACGGTAGGTATAGGTTGTCTCGATTTTTCCCATCCACTGTTTCTGGATAACACTTGGCAGTTCTATCCCGTCTAAATGTTCGTAGAGCGTTTTATGTGACTTCGGCAGACAGCTTAAAATGAAGTTGAATTGCTCAGTGAGCAGCCGTTCGCACAAGGGCTGACGACAATACAGGTCTGATGCGCAGGTCTCGATACCTTGGCCCGTATTGGACAAACCAGCGTTTGGCGGCAGCATTTTCACAGTCTTGCTTGTCATGACCATCCTGAGGGACGACGAACTCCGGTACTAACGGAATCACCTCAGAGCGACCTGGGCAAGCAATCACAGGGGTGACAACTGAATGATAGTAGTGCGTCTCGCCTGATTTAAGCACCCTCGTCGAGCAATGCGCACAGTGAATCTTCGTTGAACTGAAGTACCCGGTGCCATCTAGCGGCATCAGTAAATTATCGGCAAATGACCGAAACGATGAGAGCTGCTCCGTCGATTGGAGCACCTGAAGAATACTGTCAAAGACTGGATACAGCACCGGGGGCGATATCCCATCGAGCAACTCTCGGATGTGATTATCGCTGGGAACTTGATGCACCCCAAACAGTGTTTGCGCATTGCTGCGACCCTTCGTATCGGCCATCGTGCGCTGGTGCGCCAGAAACGACGGCGTTTGCGTGAAGAACACACTGAATGCATAAAGCCTTTGTCGGTCAGAATGGTGCATCCTTGGATATCACAGAGGACTGTTTCAGCCGCCGCACGTTCTCCGTATTGGCTGGGACTAAGTCATACACCAACGGCAGTCCTGATAAGGTCGTGAGCATCATCAATTTGTAGCCAAAGTAGTTGAGTTTATGACTGGCACAGTAGCCATAGGACGCACTCCCCTCAAAATCACTCTGCCGTTTACTGCGTTTATAGCCAACGACAGGCACCGGTTTCATATCGAGCAAGAAGGCGAGCAAGAGCGTGTCCTCAAACGCTGCATTCAGTTGGTCCAGCCTATCGTCTAAGCGCTTCCAACGGCCCCGTCAAACGGTCGGCTCGGCGATATAAACTGGCTTTGGTCGAGCAGCGCTGGAAACAGGGATAAGTGATTGACTCGTATGAACCCGAGAAATTGGTGTTCACCGGGATAGGGGAAATAATCCATTGCCAAGAGTAACGTCAACATTTCACTCTCGCTAAAGTGACAATGAGTATCGGGTATAGGGTGACAATTACATAGGCAGCTAATCAGGGGTAATGACAATTAGGTAGTCCGGTCATATCAAAGCCCCTCATAGAGGAGCATTCATCATTGACCAGAGACTAAGGCTATTCATAAAGAAAGACACTAGGGTTGTACCTCTCCAAGAAAAAGAGACCTCTAGTGCCAATCGCAATTTACCGCAACCAAGTAGAGCTGTATATGGACACGAAACGTCAAGGTCAGAGTCAAGTGAGTGCCTCAGCCAAAGCCGGGATCTCATCGCGCACCGCCCATCGCATCGACAGTGGGACCCATCGTCCCAACCGAGGACGTCCACGAGACTGGAAAACGCGTCGAGATCCATTAGATGGGTTATGGGAAAGCGAACTAAAACCATTGCTAGAGGGGGAACCGCGCCTAGAAGCGACGACCCTATTTGAGATCCTTCAAGAGCGTTATCCCCAGCAATATGACGACAAACTCAGAACGGTTCAACGGCGAGTATCGAAATGGAAAGCGCTCCATGGAAAGCCCAAGGAGGTGATGTTTAAGATCCGCCATGAGCCCGGGGAGATGGGCTTATCCGACTTTACTCATCTTAAAGGCGTGAGTGTAACAGTCGATGGAGCCCCCTTTCATCACCTTCTCTATCACTACCGGTTGGCCTATAGCGGTTGGCAGTATGTGCAAGTGATCCAAGGTGGAGAGAGTTTTATCGGCCTATCCCAAGGACTGCAAAATGCCCTCCATGCCTGTGGCGGAGCCCCCAAGACCCATCGAACGGATAGTCTGAGTGCAGCCTACCGTAATACCGGGGGACGTAATCCTAAGCTGACCCAGCTGTATGCAGACGTATGTGACCATTACCGCATGGAGGCCACCCGTAACAATACGGGGGTTGCCCATGAAAATGGCGCGATTGAATCCCCCCATGGCTATTTCAAACGACGCTTATGTCAGGCGTTATATCGTCGCGGCAGTTTTGAGTTTGACTCGGTGGCTCAGTACCAGGGTTTTATCGAAACGGTGATAGCGAAGCTGAATGGCAAGTGTAAACAGAAATTTGAAACCGAACGCCCCACCTTACAAGCCTTACCCCGCTATCGCACGCCTGACTATGAAGTCCGCAGTGCGAAAGTCAGCACCCACAGCACCATTACTGTACGCTGCATCCTTTACACGGTGCCCTCTCGATTGATTGGTCAGCGCTTAACCCTGCACCTCTATCATGACCGTCTAGTCGGCTTTTTGGGCACGACTGAGGTGGTGTCGCTGCCACGAATCCATGTCCATGGCAGTGACAAGATTCGCCGAGCACGCAGTATTAATTATCGCCATGTGGCCGAAAGTCTCCGTCGTAAACCCCGTGCCTTTCTCTACTGCCAATGGCAAGCGGAACTGCTGCCCAATGACCAATGGTGCTCTCTATGGGACACCCTCAAAACAACGATGGAGCCTGATAAAGCCGCTCGGTTAATCACCGAAGCCCTCTATATCGCAGCGACTCAAGACAACGAATCCCAGGTCGCCGAGTACTTACACCTCCAATTGGAGCAGGCCAGTCTGAGTGTGGCAGGACTGCAACGGGCCTTTGATGCCACCCTAACGGTCGACCAATGTCCCACCGTCACCTCGGTGCAACATGATTTAGCCAGCTATGACCAACTCCTCAACACCGCCCCCAGACGTGCCCTATCAGACCCTGATGAGCACCCTCAAACACCTCAAGCTCAAACACTTTCTCGACCAGTGGCAATCCCTCGAACACCAAGCCACCCAGGAGCATTGGTCCTACGCCCAGTTCCTGTTGGCTTTGGCCCAGGGCGAAGCCAGTCGGCGCGAACAAAATCGCATCACCCGCGCCCTAGCCGAAGCGCAGCTACCTTCCGCAAAGTCTTGGACCAACTTTGAGTTTGACCACCTCAGTGAGTTCAATCCAGCCGCGATGATGGCGTTTGCTCAATCGATTGCCTGGATAGAGTCGGCTAGCAATCTCTTGCTATTTGGACCCAGTGGCACCGGAAAAACGCATGTTTGTGCGGCCTTGGGACGCTCCATTGTGGAGCTGGGCAAACGGGTTAAATTTGTCTCCGCGACCGCCTTAGTCCAACAGCTCCAGCTGGCGAAGCTCCAACTCGAATTACAGGCCGCACTGACCAAACTTGACCGCTACGATCTCCTGATCATTGACGATCTTGGCTATGTCAAAAAGTCTGATGTGGAAACCTCGGTTCTGTTTGAACTCATTGCTCATCGCTATGAACGAAAGAGTGTGATGATCTCGGCGAATCAGCCCTTTAGTCAGTGGGACACGATCTTTACTGATTCGATGATGACCGTTGCCGCCATCGACCGCTGGGTGCACCATGCCACCATTTTTGAGTTTCAGGCTCAAAGTTTTCGTAAACAGGCGGCAGCTCAACGCTCGGCTAACACCCAACCGTCACCCGCATAGGTCTCAAGCTCATCCCAAAGATAATCTCATTTAACTCCTGGGATAGGGAGCAATCGAGGCGTCTCCAGAACACTCGATGTGGATTTGATGCGACCGTTTCGATAATTGTCATCGATGCTCTGGCGCGATCCCCTGGGATAAATCATCGAAACTAGCGTTCTCTGATGGCTTGAAAAAATACTTTGTTAGGCTCATGAGAAACGCTTAGAATTACCCCCTTTAATCCTTCCTCTTTTGTCGCCTATGTAATTGACATTTCACAATCGGGTAATCGCGGGCATAAGCGATTACCCGATGCCCTTGGTACCAGTCATCAACAAGGACAAAAATGTGCGTTAGAAGGTCCGTCGCTTTTACCATAGTCATGAGGAGCTACAAGGTTTTGTGTTTGGTTACCTTGATCTTGAGGGCTCCTCGTTTTTTGAGCTAGTGGCTGATATCGCTCCATTCACATAATGCGTATATTCATTTCTTGTTGAATACACAATAAAAAAGCTGGCTCGTAAAGAAGAGCCAGCTTAAATCGTGCGCGGGAACGCGTATAGGAAGCAGTAGTAGTAGCCCAGGCTACTGAAGGACAAGCTTCACATTCGCGTTCTGCAAACCGGGACGCTTAACTTCTGCCAGCGTACGATTCACCGCATACTTTTGGTTAATAGAATTGATTAGCTCAGTTTGGTTATGCTTTTTCGCAACACCCCAAAGGTCAGCAATCAGATCAAAGGAGCCATCGGCATTGCGAGACCAGCCTAGATCGTACTCACCGTCTAGAACAGCTACGATGTCAGCACGTACACGCTGGCCATTGTAACCACGAACATCGGCCTCAGTCTTGACCGAGATACCAAGGTCCTTTAGAGAAGAAGTAAGAATTTCAGCTTCAGTGATCTTAGTGCGTAGAGTACTAAAGTGAGACATTGGTGTTTCCTCCAGTGGAAAAATGAGAGATACAAAACTAGAAAACGCAAAGCCAATAGATTAACAAATCATTCAGTTGTAATTTGCTAAGCCATTGTCTAAAAACTGCTAACCCTGGGGTTAGCCCTCTGCTAAGGGAGAGAGTCCCCTTAACACAAGCCTGTTAAAACTCCATCCGCTGATACTCAGCGACGGATGAAGCTGCGGGGCGAGCACGCTGTCGTGCCCAGTCGCGAAGCGCCGTTACCTGTTCGCTCATGGTTTTAGATAACGGTAATGTCGCCCGAATGGCCGCAATAATGTCGAGCTGGTTAAACTCACGGCCCTGGGCAAACGCTTCATACATTGCAGAGATTAAACCTTGCTCAATCTCTGCCCCCGAAAAACCTTCACATACCTTAGTTAGCTGGTCGAAATCGAAGCGCTCTATGTCCCGACGTCGCTTACCAAGGTGAATCTTGAATATCTCTTTACGCTCTTCTTCATTGGGAAGATCCACAAAGAAGATTTCGTCAAACCGGCCTTTGCGTAAAAACTCACTGGGCAGACGCTCCACCCGGTTAGCTGTGGCCATGACAAACACAGGTGAGTCTTTTTCCTGCATCCAGGTGAGAAAGCTACCAAAAATTCGACTGGAGGTACCCCCGTCAGAGTCAGCTGAACCGGCACCGCCCGCAAAGGCTTTGTCAATCTCATCGATAAAGAGAATAGCCGGTGAGATTGATTCGGCTGTGCGCAGGGCACCCCGCAGGTTAGCTTCAGAACGACCCACCATGGAGCCGTCATACACCCGGCCCATGTCTAATCGCAGTAAGGGCAGTCCCCAAAGACGAGCCGTCGTTTTGGCAATTAGAGACTTGCCGCACCCCGGCACCCCTAAAATCAACATTCCTTTGGGTTGGGGCAGACCATACTCCCTGGCCCGTTCGGTAAAGGCATTAGAACGCTGTCTTAGCCAATGCTTAAGTTCTTCTAATCCTCCTACCGAATCTAGGGTCTCATCCTCTTCTATATATTCTAGAATACCGTTGCGACGAATGAGCTGCTTTTTCTCAGAGAGAACAATATCTACTTCTGATTCTGTTAGTTTACCGGCGACAACTCTGGCTTTACGAAATACTTTCTCGGCTTCATCTTCAGTCAGCCCCAGGGCTGCTTTTAGAAGCTTCTCACGTATATCGGTCGTGATGTTGGCTGCCTGGGCTTTACCTAGCTCTGCTGTCAGTACCTTATTCAGTTCACCCATACTGGGCATGGAGAAGTCTAGTACTACTACCTCTTTCTCCAGTTCCACCGGTATTTCCTGAACCGGGGACATGAGAATAATGGTTTTATGGGTGCCTTTGAAGCTTGCGATCGCATCCCGTAAACACCGCGTCACCGCTGGCGAATCCATAAACGGATGCAAATCCTTAAATACATAAATACCGGGGTCTTTTTGGCGAATAGCCCAATCGAGCGCCGCCTCGGGAGAAACCGTATTACTATTTTGTGAACCGCGAGACTGACCATACTCCACCACGCCATGGGTGACCGTCCAGGTAAACAGACGTCTTTGAGGCTGCTGTCTAGTAAGCCTTGCAATTGTACGCTCTGCTCTCTCTTCCTCGAACGTAAGCAAGTAAATCAGAGGATATTGAGCCTTAATTAGGACCTTGAGCTCTTCTTGCATGGGTTTTATCCTCTCAACATCGACCGATACCAACAGACTCACCAAACTTTCTCACCCTGCGGCCCCGGCCTAATGCCGTGCTCCTACCGCTATCCCTAACAAGGCACTAACTCCCCCTCGTCAGAACGTACCGAACTCGGCACAACATCAGGTACCTCGGTCAAAGATTCTGCATGCAATTCCCCATGGGATTCAACCGCCATGAGGTCACTATCCCGCAACACCAGAGATGTTGTACAAGCAGGACACTCATAAACCAAATGTGCCGTCCCTTGCACACCATCAACGACATCAGAATGATTTAAATAAAAACCAATTGCCCGCTCAGCCAGGGTAGACATGGGGGAGCCGTCTACCGCAGCACGAATTTTGAGCTGGCGATGCAGGTCATCGGGCATATAAAGAGTGACCTTCTGCTTGCCTTGCATATCAACCTTAATAAATAGAAATACTCTACGAGGCGTTTGCCTATGGAGTAACCATACCGACCTCATCCAGTGCCGTCAAGCCATCAAGCTGTCATGACGGCAAAATGTTTACACTTATTTACAAAGACTATGGCAGCTTGGTTGGTTTTACCCCAGTCTTAGCCGCAGCCGGGAGACTAAAATAAATAGCCGATGAAGTTCTATGCATCTATGGCTAGTGCACCCACCGTCGCATCATTTCCATCCTTGGAGGCCGCCCTCAAACACTTCTTTGGGTACGATGCCTTTCGACATTACCAACGAACCATCATTGAACAAGCCCTCAAAGGCCAGGATGTGCTAGTCATCATGCCAACAGGCGGCGGCAAATCGCTGTGTTATCAGCTACCGGCTCTACTGCGATTAGGCGTCACCATTGTGGTTTCTCCCCTGATCGCCCTGATGCAGGATCAGGTGCGTAGCCTTAAGGACAATGGCATTGCCGCCACCTTTCTCAACAGCAGTTTGACCCTGGAGCAGGTCCGTGAGCGTGAAAAGGCTCTGCTCAAAGGAGACATCAAACTGCTTTATCTGGCCCCTGAACGGCTGATGAGTCCTAATTTTTGGCCTTTATTAGAACAGCTGCAGCAGACTGTTGGCATTAGCACCTTCGCCATTGATGAAGCCCACTGTGTTTCGGAATGGGGCCATGACTTTCGCCCAGAATATCGTCAGCTGTTTCAGCTAAAACAGCAGCTGCCCCAAGTCCCCATGATGGCCCTGACCGCCACTGCCACTGAGCGCGTCCGGCAGGACATTAGCCAACAGCTGCGGCTAAAAGACCCCCAGGTATTTGTCTCAGGATTTAACCGTCAGAACCTCTACTACGAGGTCAAACCTAAAACTAAACAAAGCTATGACCATCTGCTCAAGCTGGTGAAACAGCAGCCTGGGTCCGGGATTATCTACTGCCTCAGTCGAAAACGGGTGAACGAAATTTCCTTTCGTCTTAAGCAGGATGGCATCTCGGCGCTACCCTATCACGCTGGTTTAGGAGCCCAGGAACGGCAAGAGAACCAGGAACAGTTTATCCGAGACGATGTGCGGGTGATTGTTGCCACCATCGCCTTTGGTATGGGTATTAATAAGCCCGATGTGCGGTTTGTGATTCACTACGACCTCCCCCGCACCATTGAAAGCTACTACCAGGAATCAGGCCGCGCTGGTCGTGATGGAGATCCTGCCAACTGCACTGTTTTCTTTGGCTATGCTGATGTCGCCACGGTGGAGTATCTAATTAGTCAAAAGCCCGATGATCAAGAACAGCGCATTGCCCGCCAGCAGCTCCGCCATGTGATTAACTACACCGAGAGCGCCATCTGTCGTCGCAAAATACAGCTGAGCTATTTTGGAGAAGATTTTCCAGGAGACTGCCAAAACTGTGATAACTGCTTAAACCCAGTACCGTTAGAAGATTGGACCATAGAAGCTCAAAAGTTTCTCTCCTGTGTGGCTCGCTGCCGTGAGCGCTTTGGTATGAATCATGTCATTGACGTGCTCAGGGGCTCCCGCAAAAAAAGATTAGTAGAACTGGGCCATGACCAGCTGTCCACCTACGGTATTGGTCAGGACCATAACGTCGATGAATGGCGACAGCTGTGCCGCTCGCTTCTACATCAGGATTTGTTAGCAGAGACCACCGATGGCTATTCGGTGCTTAAGCTTAACTCAGGCAGCTGGCAGGTGTTAAAAAAACAGATTCCGGTAAATATCCACGTTATCAAACGAGCAGAATCGGCAAAACCAGACAAATCAGGCGATAGCATCCAACTCAGTGCGGACGAAACGCTGTTACTTAGCCAGCTACGACAGCTGCGAAAACAGCTAGCCGATGAGCAATCTGTCCCTCCCTATGTTGTTTTTGCCGATGCCAGCCTGCGACAGATGGCCCAGCAGCGACCGGTTACGACTGCCGCATTTGCCGCCATTTCGGGTGTGGGCAAACGCAAGCTTGATCAGTATGGTCAAGCATTTACCAGCACGATTCAATCGTTTTGTCAGGCCCATAATCTCACTCCCAATGCCGTTGCCAGTGAGTCTGCGGCAGCCCCGTCCAGCGAACTGACCACTACCCATCTGACCACCCACACTCTTTTTCAGCAGGGGTTGTCCCTCTCTGAAATAGCGATTGAGCGTGGCTTCCGGTTGGGTACGATCATCGAGCATGTCGAACGGTTGATTGCAGGCGACTATGAGGTTGATCTAGGTCGGCTAGTGTCGCCTGAGCGGCAGGTGCCAATCTTTGAAGCAATCGAGAAAGTGGGGTCCCACTCACTCAGAACGATTCGAGAGGAGCTGGGGGAAACCTTTGACTACAATGAGATTCGGCTGGTTAGAGCTGTTTGGGAACATCGTCAGGCTAGCTAGCCGCAAACTCGGTATATGGCGCATACTAGGAGCTTGGAAACCCAGAACAATATCATCGGCAGGAACACCACGTTCTAGAAGCTGCGTGGCAATGCCCATTTTGGTACCGTCATGTTGGTCCAAATAGCGTTCTCACAACGTTTCCCACCACTGCTGCCAGGCCGCAACATCGTAGCCAAACTGTTCTCCGGTTAGGGTGTGTAATGCCCCGACAAAGTCTCCTACGAGCCACAGGGGATCGGTTTGGGTGGTGAGTCGCTCAATGATAGCCCCAATGGTGCCCCGATCATCTTGACCTAGCTGGGCCGCAGTCCAGGCTGCTGCTGGAGCGGGGTGCCAATATTTTTCTCGATCATTGGCGGGCTCAGTCCAGGGCGTTTGCAACACCTCCAGGGGCACTTGACCATAGCCGTTTAATCCCATGGCCCAGAGCAAATACCATTGAACAACATAGGTGGCCGGGGCTGAGGCATTTCCTGCAAACAGCTGGGCTGATTTTGCGGGGAGCGGCTGTTGCAGATAGGCGGCTAGTTGTTTACTGACCGCAGGTGTATGCTCCAGGGCCATGGGCATCAGCGTTTTTGCTAGAACATCCTGGGTATTGCCTGCGGTGTAAGTCTCCGGACTGCTGAGAATAGCATCAAGGGCTGAGAGTTGTTGTTGAACATCTAGCGGAGGCAAGACTTGCCGTGGAAGAGGGAGAGTTTGTGGCTTTTCCGGCTGGCGGATCGATGAGACCTGGTGCGTTGTTGGCCCCCATAGCACTCCATGGCCGTTGGCACCTCGTCCACCCACATATACCTGGTCTGCGTGCACCGCCACAGCCAGCGGTCGCATGTCTGTAAAGTGCTGAACTGCCGCCCAATCCAGGCCGTCGTTGCTGCACCACAGATAGCCTTGCTGGGCTGACGGCCCAGAGCTAACGGCCCATAGGGTGCTGTCTGTCGCGGTAAAGTCTCGAATCCGATGACCGTCTAGCCCGGTTACAGGCTCCGTCCGCTCACCGTCGGTACGCCAAACGCTGTAGCTGTCGTCAGGGTTTTGGTTGACGCCATACGCACGGTCTTGAAAGGTGGTGAGGGCATTGACGCGTTTTCCATTGGGCCAGCTTTCTATCGGCTGAAAGGCGTTTGCTTGCGATCGCAAAACCTTACTTCCTGACTCATGGACCGCCATGATTTCAGCCAGCAGCCGATCGCCCAAAGGCACCAGGCTCGTCACCCGGCTCACCCGGCGCTCGGGGGTGGGGTGGGTGTACACCAGCTCCCACGTTTTCCCTCCATCCGTTGAACGCTGCACCCCACCGCTCCAGGCACCGGTTGAGGCCCACAGGGCATCCCTATGGTGCGCCATGGCATGGACATGAAACACTTCACCCTCAGGCAAAATATGCCACTGCCACTGGTCGCCATTGGTCACCATATATTCACCCCGATCCGCTGAAAAGCGCGGATCCTCAAAGGGCCAATAGAGCAGACCATTCGCTACTGTCGGGTCCCCAGTACTCTGACTAAACAGGTGCTGCTCAAAGCGAGTCTCCCCATCGCTGGGGTCATAGCTATAGATATCAGCAGAGTTATGGTTGCCAAAGACTTTGCTGTTGGCGAACCACAGACGATGGTCGTAGCTGATCAGATGGCTCACCTCACCCCAGGGGCCAGGCTGAGTTAGGGGCATCAGGGGAGCGCTGAGCAAGGTGACATTGACCTGGGGAGCTGCCTGGGATAGCGTCTGCTGACAGCTAAAAACTGTAAGCGATAGACCCAGCATGAGCCATAAGATGTAGCGTTTGATCTTAGAGAAGCCCTGAGAAAAACCCTGAGAAAACCCCATGGAGTCACTGTGCATAGTCTTTGGATTCTATAGGGCAAACAATCGGTGCAAGGTGTGTCTAACTTCCAGGTCAGTCGCTTTTTTGAGGAACCAAAACGTCGTCTCCCAGGAAAAGAAGGCCACGCCGCCATAGCCAGCCTGCTGCACCGCTGAGATTTCATCGATGGTGCGATTAAAGTCTTTAGCTGAGCTGAGGGGACCTGTGTAAAGACCAATGGCAATGGGGATCTGGCTACGGAGATTGTGGAACCCGCTGTTGTATAGATCCTGCTCAAATACAGTCAGGTCATCGCGATAGAGCTGCACCACCACCTCGTCTACAATCCCCAGGTTGACCCAGCGCACCCAGTCTTGGAGATAGTTGCGATAGGCAAAGCCGGGGGGGTTGGGGGAGACAGAAACAATCACACCGGGGCGGACCTGTTTGATCGCTTGGGTAATGTCGGCCAGCAGCGATGTGATCGCCTGGGCGCGCCAGGCCACCCAGTCAGGGGCGCTGGGATCATCTGAGGGGGACGCACCGCCATGGCTGGCTTGGTATAGCTGGACGGTGTAGGGATCATAGCCCATGGCCATCGGCAGGCTAAAGTGATCGTCTAGCTGAATACCGTCCACTGGATAGCGT
>NZ_JADEXP010000149.1 GCF_015207065.1 Leptolyngbya cf. ectocarpi LEGE 11479
TCTTTTCCATGGCCTCCTACAAACGTCGCAAACTCAATCAGCATCTGATTGACAGGTTTATTCGAAACTTAGACTTAGACGAGACTTTGATTAAATCACATCCCAACTTTCCAAGTCTTTGTGACTACGGGGTTCTAGTCTCCTAATTCTGTCCGGAGTATTGACGTAATAAGTCTGAATCGTGCTTCGAAGATCTGCAGCTTTGATACTCCGCATATCGTTGTGAATGTGATCCAACTGACTGGCTGTATTCATAGCTTTTGAATCATCTGTATCGGTCGCAGCAAACTTTGGTTGGAAATCATCATCCAACCACTGCTGTAAGCGATTTTCTACATCATCCTCAGGCGATGCTGGATCGAGCAGGCCGCCTTCTGGCCATTTTTTAGGGCGTCGCTCGTTTGCATTCCGAGATGTTGGGTATAAATTACCCCACTCGTAAATAAGATCTTTGAAAGACAGCTCTCCTTTTGGCCGAAAGTGATCGACTGAAATCTGCCCTAGGGATAAGACTTCTTCTGTGAGATAGCATTTGCCTAGAAAATCGGCGTGGAGTTGCTCTAGTACATCACGGTCATTCCACCGTTTACTCTGCAGTAATGACTTCGGTGGTTCAGGGGAACGCTTGGCATTAATCATGCGATAACTGTGATGATTTCAGATCCAATAAAACTTCTAGAGCAAGGGCATGGCTGGTCTCTGACAGTTCTTCTGCTAACTGTCGCATTTTTTGTTCTTCGTTTTCATCGCGTTCCTTTCGATAGAGCTGTTTTAGCTCTTCAAGCTTTGTCGTTGTTTGTAAGTCAAAATCTGACGATATACCAAAATGAGAGGTCATGAGAGTGCCATAACGAATCCCCTGGAGTTCACTACTATTGACTTGACGCTTTAGCTCTAAGTCATAGATTATTGCGTTATCAACACTAGCAATAACAGCAGGAGAGTGCGTAGCAACAATAAATTGAACTTTTGGAAATAGATTACATAGAAAGGGAAAAATCACCTCTTGTAGTTTGAGGTGTAAATGAGTTTCAATTTCGTCAATCAGGACAATACCGTCAGGCTCAAGAAAACCTGATTCTTGAATGATGATGTCTTTACGAATAAGTAAATCAGCAACTATAGCTAAAGCCGCTTTATGTCCGTCAGCCAAATCATTGAAATCGATAATGCGATGATCGCCTAGACGTATTCGATATAAAAACTTATCTCGTTCAAATATGAGTTCTAGTTTTGGATCATCAAAAATAATTGACAAAGTGGCTCGCATTGTATCAAACCACTTATTTATTGCTTCGACAGTAGAATGTTCATCTTCTACTGTCGCATAGGCTTGTTGGGTTTTTTGGTTGACAAAGACTTGTAATAATAAATCACTGATATTTGTATCAAGCCTAAATTGATTACTAGATAATTCGTGAGACTTGGGACCAGCAGGCTCTATAAAATCAGGTTTCCGATAAGGATCAAAGTAGGCAAGAACACTCTGGCTATGAGTATCTTTTCTTGGTATTGAGTTACCAGTAAACGTTATCCTACAGCTTGGAAAATGATCACGCTCTAAACTTGTTTCATTGGCTTTACGGTTAGTCACCCTCGATTCCAGGTTAGTCACCATTGATTCCAGGTTGACTACTCTCGATTCTAGGGGTGCCTGACGCCACACTGGTCCTGACCGATGATTAAAGATTTGATGGTGTAACTCGTTTCGAATAATGGTCAGAATTGTGGATTTGCCAGAGCCATTTGGACCAGTCAAAATTAGATGTTTGCCATCTTCACCACAATCAATTTCAATATTTCTAAGATGGCGATATTCGTCAATCTCCAGTTTAGAGAGATAAGGCATAGTCCTATCCGTTGTTATCTCATATCGACCGTCCCAAACACAGGATAACGAAATCTCCCGTATTCGGGACAGTAACGGGTTTGATTCTACGATGAAGAGCGGATTTTATCGGACCAAATGCGGGTGGGTAGTCCCCAGATATGAATAAAGCCTTCGGCGGCTCTATGGTCGAATTTGTCCTCGGCGCCGTAGGTGGCTAGCTCTTCAGAATAGAGGGCATTAACAGACTTACGACCCACAATCATGGCAGTGCCCTTAAACAGCTTGAGACGGATGGTGCCCGTGACTCGTTCTTGGGTCTGGTTAATGAAGGCATCTAGTGCAGCTTTGAGCGGGCTAAACCAGAGGCCGTTGTACACTAGCTCGCTGTAGGTTTGCTCAATGCCGCGTTTGTACTGGGTGACCTTGGCATTGAGGGTGAGACTTTCGAGATCGCGGTGGGCGATGATTAGCACTAGCAGGGCAGGGGTTTCGTAGATTTCACGAGACTTGATGCCGACAACACGATTTTCGAGGATATCGAGGCGACCGATGCCATGGGAGCCGGCTAGGTCGTTGAGCTGGCTAATTAATTCAACGGGGCCGAGGGAATTGCCATTGAGGCCGACGGGGATCCCCTGCTCAAAGTCGATTTCAACGTACTCAGGCTGGTCAGGGGTGTCGGCAATGGCTTTGGTCAAGGCGTAAACGTCTTCGGGGGGCTCGGCCCAGGGGTCTTCGAGGATGCTGGCTTCGACGCTGCGGCCCAGCAGGTTTCGGTCGATACTATAGGGTGAGGACTTTTTGACTGGAAAGGTGAGGCCAAATTTCTCGCCGTAGGCGATGGCTTCTTCGCGACTCATGCCCCATTCACGGGCGGGGGCGAGTACCTTGAGGTTAGGGTTGAGGCCTGCGATCGCAAGATCAAACCGCACCTGGTCATTGCCCTTACCCGTACAACCATGGGCGACGGCATCGGCCCCATACTTTTCAGCGGCTGCCACCAGGGCCTTGGCAATCAGCGGTCGCGCCAGTGCCGTAGACAAGGGATAGCGATCTTCATACATAGCATTGGCCTTAATCGCCGGAAACGCATACTCAGTCACAAACGTTTCCGTCACATCCACCACCAGCGACTCCATCACCCCGGCATCCACAGCTTTTTTCTGGATGGGGCCGAGTTCTTCGCCTTGGCCGAGGTCTGCCGCCAGCGTAATCACCTCTTTGACGCCAAATTCATTTTTTAGATAAGGAATGCATACCGTCGTATCCACACCGCCCGAATAGGCAAGTACAACCCGTTCAGCCCGACCCATAGTTGGTTTCCGATTAAACTACAAACCTATATAGTACGGCAGCAATTGAAGCGGGAACATAGCTGCTCCTAAGATCGTCAAACTGGCCCGCTATCATAGAGGTCGCTCCCCTAACGGTTTGTCCATGTTTTTTAGTATTGTTGTTCCCACCTATAACCGTCAGCCCATCTTAGAAAAGTGCCTGCGAGCCATGGAGCAGCAAGTTCTCCGTGTTGATACCCAGGTGGCAGGGTATGAAATTGTGGTGGTGGATGATGGCTCTACCGATGGCACGGTGGAATGGCTTCAGTCAGAGAATTTTCCCCATGTAAAGCTGTACCAGCAAGACCATAAGGGCGCGGCTGTTGCCCGGAACCTGGGCGTAGAACAAGCGCTCGGAGATACGATCATTTTTATTGATAGCGATCTGGTGGTGCTTGATGGCTTTTTGCAGCACCATGCCGATGCCCTGACCCAGCACTACACTAGCCAAGGAAATGACCGCGTGTTTACCTATGGGCGGGTGGTGAATACCTGTAATTTTGAAAACCCCACCTCGGAGCCTTTTAAGGTGACGGACTATTCCCAGGCGTTTTTTGCCACGGGGAATGTTGCGATCGCAAAACACTGGCTAACCCAAGCAGGGCTATTCGACGTGCAATTTACCCAGTACGGCTGGGAGGATCTAGAGCTGGGTGTGCGCCTTAAAAACTTGGGTCTCAAGCTGATCAAATGTCCTGAAGCCGTCGGCTATCACTGGCATCCCCCCTTTAGCCTTGACGATCTGCCCCGACTGATTGACGTCGAAATCCAGCGCGCCCGTATGGGGGTGGTCTTTTATCAAAAGCACCCCACCTTGGACGTCCGCATGATGATCCAGATGACCTGGCTCCATCGTCTGCTCTGGGGTCTCCTATCCCTGGGCGGTTTGCTCAATGAGCGCACCCTCAAACCTCTATTACAGTGGCTGATTGACCAGGGCCGTCCCCAACTATCCTTGGAGGTAGCCCGGATTTTTTTGAATTGGTACAACGTCAACGCGGTCCATGCTGCCTATCGAGAACAGCAAGCCTCCTAGTTCTTGAGGCTAGCAACGCCCAATTCACCCAGAATCTACCCTAGGGGGTAATGTGCCTGGGGAGACTCAAGACTACTGTAGATATAAGGCATCGTCCACTAGACCTCAATGCCATCCGTGGCACTTCTACATTTGTGCTGTGCAACTGATTCGATTTGCGCATATTTGCCGATTCGCGAATGTTTGTACCGGATGTTACATCGAGTAATTTATAGGGTGCTATGTTGGTATGACTCGTATATAAAAATATATTTTATTGTTGTTATGGAGGGAGCTTCTTATGCACTCCGAAGATATTCAGCTCTTCCGCATGCTAGTTGAAGCTGGGGCTCAACCGGGAGAGGATTTTTCCTACGATTTGAGTCAGGGTACCTGTCGCATTAATGAGCGAGGCTTTATCCTATTGCAGAATGCGTTTCCTGACATTGACTGGCAACAAATTTCTAGCATGAGTCAACCGGATTTAGACGGACCGGTCAAAACCCTCCACCAGCATTTGGACGTTGATTTTATCACTGAGCTGATAGCCAGGATAGGGCAACGATTAGCTCAACTGCCAACCAATGAGGCGGCTTGGTATGCCCATCAAATTTTGGGCGGTGTTGAGCAGCGCACTGGAATTGCACTCTATCAGCTAATTCAGCGAACATTGCCTGCTGAAATCTGCCAACACTTAGACCAGCTACTTAAACTGACCCCCATTACTCCTTGTAATGTCTGGATAGAAGACCTGGTGATAGCGGCGGGAGGTGCCCTCCATGACATTGAGTATGACGGTGACGAAGTCTTGCTGAGTGAAGCCGGAATTGGTCTCCTCAATCAGGTATGGACAGGGGAATTGGAAATTCAGGACGATATGGCTGCTTAAGCCCGCCTAAGCCCACTGGGGATAGTCAGCATCAACGACGATCATTGCTCCGGTCACCTCTGCAGAGTCGTCACAGGCCAGATACAGCGCCGCTCGAGCAATGGCTCGGGCCGCGTTGCGATCTCGCTTGGCCATTCGAAACACTTTATGGGCCAAAGCCGCCTGATAGCTCGATAGGGTGGCCCCACTGACAGCCACGTGGGGCCAAATCAGATTGGCCCGCACCCCCGTTGCCCCATCCGCAATATCACGGGTCATCGCCATCATCCAGCCTCGGCCCACTCCCTCCACCACGTGCATGCCCTTACGGGGATAGGGGACGATGTTAATAATTGAGCCTGCCGTGGAACGCTGCAAAAAAGGCAGTGCGTACTGACTAAACAAAAATACCCCTTGCAGGCTGAGATCAACGATCCGTTCCCAGGATTCAGCGGTGAGATCCAACACGGATGCCTCATCCCCCAGCAAGCTAAAGCTAGCGTTGTTACACAAAACATCAATCCGCCCAAAGGTGGCCACAGCATCCTTGATCGCAGCTTCCACATCATTGGGGGTTTCAACATCCACCAGACAGAATCTCGACTTTACACCTTTCTTCTCTAGCCGATTAATTAGTTGGTTACCAGCCGCTCGGTTCACACCGCACAGCACAATATTGGCTCCGTGACTTGCCAATAAACTAGCCACCCGCCGACCCACACGGCAGTCCCCTGCCGTAATCAGAGCAACCCGATTTTTCAGCAGCATTTTTAGCTCCACAGTCCGGCTATCGGCAGGACTATGCTCAGTCTTGTTGGTAGAAAGCCCTGGAGGAATCCTCTCTCAAAAAAACAGTCCCTGTAGCCTTGACTACGGCTTATGAGAGTCTTCCCAGCATTAGTTCTCAATCCAGACACCTCCATCTTACGTCTGCGAAGCCCTCTATTATCGAGTAGGCTACAGCATCCCCATCAAATTGAAAAGTCTTCTAATGTGTGAAAAATGTAAGCAATATTTGATCGAATTTTGGTCAAAAATCAAGGAAGTAAGAGATTTTTAACGATAGATAAGAGAAATTGAAGTAAGCCAGCATTATTTTGCTGATTGTTCGCGGGCCTCTCAAAAAGCGCATGCTGTCGGTAAAGGCTCCACAGATTCTAAGCTGTCTAACGAATCTGTAACCGGTTTAAACCCAGCCTCGACAGATCCCCCTAGTACCTGGCCACCATAGTGACTGTGTACGCCCCCCATATGCCCACGAATGATAACAGATTGGTTCGGCGCAATGGGAATGGGACCGCCACTGCGGGTAAAAGGCTGCTCATTGGTATGGCTATGGGCCAAAATTCGTCGATACAGGAGCTCACCTGTTTTCGCATCGGCCACTTCCCACCAGTTAGCATACTGCTCACAGCCGGTATCAGTGCTGCTTAGGGTCACCGCAAACGTATAATTACCGGCCTCACCAGTCACCGCCACAGAGACCAAGTCGGCCACAGGTAGCCCGTCGGCATCCGTCGGACTGGCCGAGTCCGCTGCTGTAGGTTCCACTAATGGCTCTGATAGGCTGGTATCAGGATTTGCAGCGGAAGATGCGGAAGATACAGGGTCAGTAACAATCTCTGGAGCGGCTCCACAGGCTGCCATCAACACCAGTAATAAATACAGGACTCTATGCATGGGTTTGAGCCGATCATTCGTTATCGCTAAAGCCCTTAGACTGTCGCTGCCACAGGTGCTTTAGTTAAAATGTCCACCCCTTCTTTAGTCACCACTACCGTATGTTCAAACTGCGCGGTGAGCGCCCGATCTTGGGTAACGGCTGTCCAACCATCGGGCAGTAACTCCACTTCGTGAGTGCCTATATTAATCATTGGTTCGATGGTAAATACCATGCCAGGGGCTAGCTTTTTACCCTTACCCGCTGTGCCATAGTGGGGAATCTGCGGCTCGGTGTGAAAGATCCGATGGACGCCATGGCCGACAAAGTCACGTACTACAGAAAAGCCTTCTGCTTCGGCATAGGTTTGGATCGCTGCTCCAATGTCACCGATACGGGCACCGGGTTTAACAGCTTGGATGCCTCGATACATGCTCTCCTGGGTGACCTCCACCAGCCGACGGGCCTGGGGCGAGACATCACCCACTAAAAAGGTGCGGGAGGTGTCTCCGTGATAGCCATTGAGAATTGGGGTGACATCGATATTGATAATGTCACCATCCTGTAAAATTTGCTGGGCGTTGGGAATACCGTGGCACACCACTTCATTTACGCTGGTGCAAATGGATTTAGGAAACGGGTCTACCCCTTCGCCACCAGGGTATCCCAAGGGAGCACTCTTAGCGTCGTGGGCTTGCGTCCAGCGCTCAGCCTCATCGTTGAGTTCTAGAGTACTAACACCGGGTTTTACCATTGGCTCTAGGTGCTCTAACAAACGCGCCGCCAGCTGGCAGGCGTTGCGCATTTGTTCAATTTCCCGTTTTGATAGCCGAATGATTCCTTTGAATGCAGCGTCCACGATGATTCTATTAGTTTCCTGCTAGATAGATGTTGTCACTAGGGGTGTTGCCACCTACCTCACTCTAGCGCTATTGCCATCCTCTAACCGCTAGATAATAGAAAATTGATTGAATCGGCTGCCGCTGTTGCCATGGGAGGAGTGGTCTAGCGTCGATGCTGGGGCAGGCGGCATCAGGGGGAAGCAGGAAAAATCCGGTCTGCGGTGAAATGTGATAGAACGTGGTCAATGGTAGCGGCAGTGAGGGAGCATGCAATTCTGGGCGGTGGGCGTTGTCTGTCTATATGTGGGTATTGGTTTATTCAACTGGGTGACGGGGTTGCACTGGCTGGCTGAGTTTTCGTTACCGATGTCGATTTTGGGAGGCATCGGCCTTGCGATCGCAAGTAACGCCAACTCACCGAGACTCCCAGCGGCATCGCCATCCACCGACTCCTTGGACGATGCTACCCCGCCCGATAGTGCTGGGCCACCGCCCCAGACCGTCAAAGCGGCTTCTCAATCTATCCCGGAATCCTCCATTTCCTTTACCATTCATAAAAACGTCCGTCCCTAGTCAAGCGCTAATATCCTCAGGCCTGCTTGGGAGCCTGCAGCTGCCCCACCGCATTCGTCACTACTTGGCGGGGCATAAACCGATTGGTAAACACCAGCAATCGATTAAATAAACCATGTACCGCCACTCGCCGGTTGCGGTCTAGGGCGTCGTAGCCAAACTGGGCTACCTCAGCCGCTGTCGGCAGCTTTAGCTTTGTAAAGAAGTCCACATCCCCCAGTTCAGCCCTTGCCTGAAAGTCCGTACCACGGGTGGGACCAGGACATAGAACCGTTGCCGTTACGCCTGTGTCTTTCAGTTCATGGGCCAGGGCTTCTGTAAATGCCATGACATAGGACTTACTGGCGTAGTAAGTTGCCATAAAAGGACCGGGCTGAAATGCTGCTGTCGAGGCCACGTTGAGAATTTTGCCAGAGCCTTGCTCCAGCATTGATGGCAAAAATAGCCGAGTCAAATGGGTTAGGGTGACCATATTCAGCTGCAGCAGCGCGCCTTGCTTAGACCAGTCAGTGCTTGCAAAGGGGCCATAGTCGCCAAACCCTGCGTTATTGACTAAGACATCTACCCTCAGCCCCTGCTGCTGGATCTGGTCAAACAGCGTTAACGGCGAGTCAGACTGACTGAGATCCTGACTAATGACATGGGTTTGAATGTCGTGACTCTGAGCTAACTCAGTTTGAATCTGCTTTAGTTTGTCAGTGCTGCGCGCCACCAAAATCAAGTTGTAATCGTTGCTGGCAAACACCTTAGCCAGTTCGTACCCAATGCCACCGGATGCGCCGGTAATGAGTGCTGTTTTTGCCATCGTTTTTGAGGATACCTCCGCTCTATTTTCGCTCTACCTTAGCGTTAGCATCGGTCATTAGATACGGCCAACCGATCTAATCAGTAGGGTTCTCGTCACCTGATGTTCTCTCTAGGGGGCTAATGGGGCGAGCCATTTTCGGTAAGCCCTATTTTGGGGTGAGGTTCTCTCCCCTAGGTACTATCTGATGACTGCGGCATCATAGTGATTGTAAGGCAAGTAAAGAGATGCAGCCGACAGACAACATTCTCTTGTAAGCCAACGACACACCACAATCGCGAACTGAGGAAACAACAATGATCGTACGCTACTGGCAACCTTTTCACGAAATCGAAACCATTAGACAACAGCTTGATAACATTTTTGAGGATCTGACGCCCACAGCAACCGATTGGATTCCTGCTGTTGATCTTGTTGATGCTGGTGATGGTTATAGTCTCGAGGTCGTTTTACCCGGTCTCAAGGCTGAGAATATTAATATTGAAGCCAGCCGCAAGAGTGTCACTATCTCCGGTGAGCGTACGGCTCCTGAGGTGAGTGATGACCAGCAGGTACTACGTCGCGAGCGCCGCTACGGCAGCTTCCGTCGTGTGGTCAATCTACCTGTGGTCGTTGACCATGAGCAGGTGAAGGCTGATTACAGCAATGGCATTTTGACGGTGCATGTGCCTAAGACCGCTGAAGTCCGGAACCAGGTGGTTAAGGTCAACGTTGCTGAAACACCTGCTGACTAATGATTTCTAGTTGTGTCGTTAGGCGTGTTTTAGTTGGGAATACCTAATCACGTCTGACGTCCATTTCCTTTGACTCTTCTCTAATTCTCCTAGTTTGGCTTTAGCGGCAGGTTTTCCTGCCGCTTTTTTTGTCGTTTTAGGGTGACTGGCTGCTGGGTGTACCTGTTGGCAAGCACCGACAAGGGGAACTCCTGTAGGGTGATCCATGGCTAACTAAAGGTTACGCGTTAAGGTCTGTTGGCGTTTAAGCTGGGTATTACTTATGAGTAAACCTTGTTTAGCAAATCGACGGCTATGAGCAGTCCAGACTTAACCGATAGCTATGTGGCTCCCGAGCGGGCTATCCCTAAAATTGGCATTTTTACAATGCTGCGCCTAGGTGTATTTAACATGGGTCTGGGCATCATGTCGCTGCTCACCCTGGGGGTGCTCAATCGCGTCATGATTGACGAGCTGAGGGTGCCGGCGTTGATTGCAGCAGGTGCGATCGCAGTGCATCAATTTATGGCCCCGGCCCGCATCTGGGTAGGCCAGATGTCTGATTCTAAGCCCCTGTTTGGCTATCATCGCAGCGGCTACATTTGGCTAGGCATTGTCTCCATGGCGATTACCGCTTTTATCGCCGTTCAGATTGTTTGGCAAATTGGTGCTCGGGTAGAAATTTCTGGCTGGAACAGTGGTATTTACCCCTGGGTAGGTCTTTTAGCCTTTGTATTTGCCCTGTACGGTCTGGCCCTGTCCTCCACATCGACACCGTTTACGGCGCTGCTGGTGGATGTGTCGGATGATGAGACCCAGTCTAAGCTGGTGGGCATTGGCTGGGGCATGCTGATGGTGGGCATTGTCTCCGGTGTGATTATTACCACCATTGTTCTTGGCTCCCTGGGCGACACCCCCACCCTCGATGAGCTGCGTAGCTCGATTAATCGGCTGTTTATCATTGCGCCGTCGATTGTTTGCGGGTTAGCCATTCTCAGCACCTTTGGCATTGAGAAAAAATATTCGCGGCTACGGCAGCGCAGCCGTCAGCGCGACGACCAGATTACCTTTGGTACGGCGATAAAAGTACTCACTGCCAGCCGTCAGACCGGATTGTTCTTTGTATTTTTACTGGTGCTCAGCCTCAGTCTGTTTATGCAGGATGCGGTTTTAGAACCCTACGGCGGTCAGATTTTTGGCATGGCCATTGCTGAGACTACCCAGCTCAATGCTTACTTTGGCATGGGCACCTTGTTTGGCATTGTTGCCACTGGCTTTTTCTTGGCCCCCAGACTGGGTAAAAAGCGCACCATTAAGTTTGGCTGTCTGTGGGCGGCCTTTTGTTTGATTTTGCTGATTGTGTTTGGCACCACGGGGGACCCTCGACAGCTGATGCTGGGGGTGGGGTTGTTTGGCCTGGCCTCAGGCGTATTGACCACCGGCTCAATTTTGCTGATGTTAGATCTGACCGTGGCCGAGGTGGCGGGCACATTTATTGGCGCATGGGGCTTGGCCCAGGCCATTGCTCGCGGTACGGCCACCGTGCTGGGCGGCAGTTTGCTATCCCTGGGCAAAGGCATTGTGGAATCATTTGTTGTTGGGCCGGTGCCCGATGAGCAGTTGCTGCCCGCCTATGGTTTGGTGTTTGCGACCCAGGCAGTTGGTATGTTGGTTGCAGTGGCGATTGTCAGTCGGGTGAATATTCGTGAGTTTCAGACGACTGCGAAGGATGCGATCGCAACTGCCCTAGAAAGTGATATGGACTAACCCCATGACCCCAGACTGGCAACATATTCTCACTGTGGCTGAAACCGCTACTACCCTTGTCGGAGCCCAGCTACTCAAAGACTTTGGCAACGCCACCGCCGAAGAAAAAGCCGATGGCAGTCTCGTCACCCAGTCCGACAAATGGGCCGATGGCGAACTGCGCCGCCGCTTACAAAAAGAGCTGCCCGGCCATGGTGTTCTCAGTGAAGAAGATAGCCATATTTTCCCCGCCGAAGACTTTTGCTGGATTATTGACCCGATTGACGGCACCACCAACTTTACCCGAGGCGTTCCCCTGTGGGGTATTTCATTAGGGCTGCTCTACAAAGGCACGCCTGTTTTTGGCCATGTGTATATTCCCACCCTAGACCAGCGATTCCATGGCTTTTTTATGGGCAAATCCGGTTTAGACGGCCCCAGCGGTGCTTTTCTTGATGGTGAACCGATCCACACCTCGTCCGATGCCGCAGCGGGCAGTCAGTTTTTTAGCCTCTGCGCGCGCAGCCTGAAAGTGTTACAAAAGCCGTTTCCCTGCAAAATTCGGATGCTGGGGGTGGCCACCTATAATTTGCTGACGGTAGGCGCTGGTATTAGCCTGGGTGCGGTCGAAGCTACCCCTAAAATTTGGGATATTGCCGCTGTTTGGGTCATTACCCAGGCGGCTGGTGCCGTATGGACACCGCTGGAGGAAGCTGATATTTTCCCGCTAAAAGTTGGTGAAGATTACGGCAGTCGTCCGTTTCCTACACTACTAAGTGCGCGCCCTGAACTAGACCAACTGTTTCGTCCTCTAGTTGAGGTGATTACTCAATAGTGCGTCGAGACCATTAGCTGGCCAAGCGTAAATCCATCTCGATGGGTAACTCCAGCGATTCGTTAGTAGCTAGCCGTTTAGAGAAAAATAAGATCTCTAAATTTTCCACAGCACCAGACTCTGGATTTAACCGAGCTAAAATTTCGTCACCAATTTCCTCTGACTCTTGCTCTGCATAAGGATCGCATTGGTCAATATATAAAATATCGCCCTCTTGGTCATAGCGAAAAATCAAGCGTCCGCTGGCCATATTTTTTCACCTCCTGATATTTTTCGAGCTGTATAGGCTGTAATGATCCAATGGCATATCGGCTAAGCGACTAGCTTGAGCAAGGGTTAGCTTCTCTCGCTGGAACAGCAGAATTGCGATTTCTTGCAGCATTTCTGTTTCGCTCATACGAGCGCTGCTCAAGACTTCATCTGAAATTACGACAGCCATTGTTTTATTTCCTCATGATTAATACTCATTGTAGAAATTCAATCTCGTTGTTGATGGAATCGCTGACCTGGCATACAGCATATCCAATCCAGTACACCAGGTCGGAGATCACTGTTTTAATCGACCCTGACTTTCTTGGTCAAAATGGCCATGACTTCATTAGGCCTGCCGGTGGGCAAGAGTTTACTCCAGTCATTGGGCTCGGCGTAGTTGTGCTTATGAAGCTGCTTAATCGTATTGCCTACGGCGGTAAAACTGCCAAGGACGATATGGCGCACAGGTTCGTAAGCATGCTCAGGAAGAGATTCAGGCTTACGACGAAGATTGGGCGCATTTGCGCCCTCAAAGGGTTCTTGAAACATGGTTCTGGTCTCCAGATAACGATGGCCCCTTGGTTGGCCAAAATTGACCGCAAGGGGCTGGTTGACCAGAACCCAACAGCCAGCCACTCCGCCATGATATTTCGCAAATCGGGGTGGCTGGTGCATAATACCTCCAGCGACCGGGATTGTCTGTTAATCCGGGAAGTTAGCCATCAGCGTAGTGTTGGTAGCACTCGCTGATGGTGCTAGTTATTGAGTTCTGAGTTAAGGCTACGACGCAAATCATTGCCTTGAAATTAGGGTAGGACGCCTGTATCGTGCAAGTCAAGCACAGATCAAAGATTTATCATTCCGAATGGTCTACCGAAATCATCACAGTTAGCTATCGTGAGAGAAGCCTTACCTCGCAATCTATCTCCTGAAATGGTCAACTAAGCGCTGGTTAATTATGATCGCGGTAAAAGATGATTTTCCAAAACTTACCCCCGAAGAGTACTTCGCTTGGGAAGAAAAACAGGCCGATAAACACGAGTATATTGACGGTCAAATATATGCCATGAGTGGCGGTAGCGTTAACCACGGTCGCATTGCTATCCGTTTTACCGCTATGTTTGATGCTCACCTAGATAATAGCGGCTGCATCCCAGGCAATTCCGACATCAAAGTCAATATCGCCGGAACTAATAATTACACCTATCCAGATGCCAGCGTCACCTGCGATGAACGCGATAAAGATGCAGTCAACTATTTCACCTATCCTTGCCTAATCGTAGAAGTTTTATCCGATAGTACTGAAGCCTACGATCGTGGTGGCAAATTCAGAATGTACCGCAACAACCCAATGCTACAAGACTATTTATTAGTCAGTTCCACTCGTATCGAAATGGATTTGTATCATAAAAAAGAAACAGGCGAGTGGCTCATTCTCAACTATCAAGAAGGCGACACAATTGAACTAAAAAGTATCAATCTCAAATTTCCTATAGAGCAAGTTTACCGAAACCTCAGCCTTACTCCAGAAGTCTGAATCGCTCTTACCTTCACCAGTCCTATAACTACTATTATATGAAAGGTGGGCAGTGCCTGTCTGACGAATCCTGGGCTACTATCCCAAGTATAGATAACCCCTTAAGAATCTC
Organism: Leptolyngbya cf. ectocarpi LEGE 11479; assembly: GCF_015207065.1. Lineage (GTDB taxonomy): Bacteria > Cyanobacteriota > Cyanobacteriia > Phormidesmidales > Phormidesmidaceae > Leptothoe > Leptothoe ectocarpi. The sequence continues at coordinate 14,124 of NZ_JADEXP010000149.1, forward strand.
TTATCAATTTCAGTCGCTATGTTCCGGTTCATTTCTGGGCACGCTGTAAACAGAATGTATCCTCGTATATTCGCGACCAGAAATCTAATTTTCATCCCAGGAATGTTATGAGTTCCAAAAAGGCTTCAAAGCGACGTAAACCACCAAATATTAATCAAGTTCGAGTG
>NZ_JADEXP010000150.1 GCF_015207065.1 Leptolyngbya cf. ectocarpi LEGE 11479
GCTTTTTCACCGCAGGAAGTTCAGTTTATTGCTCGGGAGGACAGTCTGGACTTTTCCACGGTTATTCGAGAGCTGGCCCAGGCAGGGGTGGGTTCGCTCCCCGGTACGGCGGCGGAGGTTCTCGATGACCGGGTGCGCCGGGTGATCTGTCCTGAAAAAATTAATGCGGCTACCTGGCTTGAGATTGTAGCCCAGGCTCACCAGTTAGGAATGCCCACCACCAGCACCATGCTGTCGGGCCATATTGAAACCATTGAGCAGCAGATCGACCATTTAGACCAGCTGCGACGACTGCAGCAGCACTCGCTATCCCAGGGTGAAACCGGCATTACCGAATTTATTTTGCTGCCCTTTGTGGGACAAGATGCTCCAGCCCCAATGCGCAAGCGGGTGGGACGAGATCAGCCGGTCCTTGCCGATGCTCTACTGCTGACCGCCGTTGCTCGCATTTATCTGGGACGCTGGATTAAAAACCATCAGCCTAGCTGGGTCAAGCTGGGGTTAGAGGTGGCGACCGAAGCTCTAGATTGGGGGTGTAACGATATTGGGGGCACTCTAATGGAGGAGCATATTACCTCCATGGCCGGGGCTCAGGGGGGGACCTGTCAGTCGGTGGCGGATTTGGTGGCTGCGATCGCAACACTCAAGCGTCCCAGTCAGCAGCGAGATACGCTTTACAACGTCGTGTCAACATCAGGGTCGTATCAACATCAGGCGTATCCCTTAAATCAACAACGGTAAATTATTAACAGACGCATCCAATCGTTACGTTTGCCGACATTTAGCTCTATTCCCATATCAGCTTTGTACAGTAATCGAGGGGCTCAGCTCCTATTCTTGTGTTCCAACTGACCCGTCAGCTGCATGCTCAAACTGATCAGCATTCTACCTGCGACTAAGCAGCGTAAGCTCCGTGACTATCTCAATAAACATCGCGTACTTCTAACATTGGATACCTCCAGCTATGGCGTAGGACGTCGTCGCTATTGGCTGCAGCACCAACCCATTCTAGGCAGCGGTGGCAGGCACTATCAGCCTGCTGTGCAACAGGCTCAGTTTTGGCACTTTTGCCAAACCATCTATCAACGGGCTAGCCAAATTGCCCTACCGGATCAAGAACCCCTCACTTCTGATTTGGGGCTGGTGGCCTACGGCAACGTCGGTATTCGCGAACATCGTGATGATCCCTATGCGGCCTGTCCAGCGGTCAGTATCAATCTTTCAACGGAGCCTACCCGGTGGGGCTATACCGCCATCTACAACAGCTATGATAAACGCCGCCCCAAGCGAGCATCAGAACAGATTCACCAGCTGCCCCCTGGGGCAATTATCATGTTCAACAGTCAAAATCCCCATCGTGTGATCGAACCCGATCCCGAACGCTGGTCCATTAACCTATGGCGGGTCTCGTCACTCTGTCGCCCCTACTTTCAGAGCTATCTAGATGCCCATCCCCTAGCCGATGACAATAATGCGGTAAGCTTTTTCCCACAGGTGGGAGAAAAATACCATGGCCAAGAGCGAAATGAAGGACACGCAAATTGGGGACCTCCAGTGGGTTTACCGCGAATGGGTCCCTGACAAGCCCAACGATAAACCGCCTGTCGTCATGCTCCACGGGTTAGTGTCCCAAAGCTATAGCTGGCGAGACGTGATGCCAGCCATAGGTGAGTACGGATTTCGCAGCATTGCCCCCGACTGGATTGGCCATGGCTCATCTTCCAAGCCTGATATTCGACAATTTGACTATAAACCGGAAACCTATCTCCGGGCCTTCGGTGACTACATTGATGCCCTAGAGCTTGATCGTTTTTCGCTCGTAGTACAGGGCTTTCTCGGGGTTACGGGGCTACTGTACGCCGCCCAAAATCCTGACAAAATCGAAAAGCTGATCATTCTCAATAGCCCTTTGCCCCCTAAGGCAGATATTCCCCTCAAGATCAAAATGATGGGATGGCCCATGGTAGGGGATGTGATGACTCAAGATCCGCTCTTAGTAGACCGCACCCTAGAAGGTGGTGGTCCTTACCAAGTATCAGATGAGGATCTAGATATTTACCGGCGTCCGTTTCTAAAAAGCTCGGATGTGGGGCGTTCTCTAATGTGGACTATCCGCGCTATGAAGATGGCCCCCATTACTGAGCAGATAGCCCCAGGGTTTGCCAACTGGTCACGGCCTACCCTGGTTGTTTGGGGAATTGCAGATCCCTGGCTATCCGCAGATGATGCGAAGGCATTTGCCCAAGGTTTAGACGATGGTGAGTATATGGAACTCACAGAAGTGGGTCATTATGCTCAAGAAGATTGGGCAGAAAAGGTGAGTGAGGCTGTAGCGCCGTTTTTGAGAAAGCAAGAATTATAAGCAGTGTTGAAGTTTTGGGTGAATGTAACGCTCCTTTCAAAACAAACTGCTAAAAACGGACCGCTGTGAACAGTTTTTTCTGTTGTAGTCGGGCCGCTCATCAATGTGCGTGGGATTTGATGGAGGCAGTACTACACAGATACTCCCCTGTATCCACCGTCTGAACTTAGGTAAAACCGCGCTGGGTCTTTGCTCCCAGCGCGGTTTTACCTATGCCAATTCCGTAACCCCATCATGGTGCTTGAAACCCAGGTCACATCAACTGTCTGAAATATATCAAAAAATATTGATATGACGGTTCAAAGCAATTGTCATATAGCGATTTCCGCTATTTGCTCACAATTACTATCTGGGTTTTATGTACAGTTTAAAGATCAATACCAAGACAACACTGCCCACCGCATGTGCTGAGGCACTGGCACTGTCAACGCCATTATTGAGCCAATCTGAAACTCTCAACTTACTGTCATCCTGTGGTTCTTTAGGCCCAGATCCCAGCTCTCAACATTTCACTCGGCGGACTAAAAGTATTGCCTATGTAATGTGCATTGAAGGTCAGTGGTTTCAGCTGAGGGCGGACTTTTTTAGTCAGCCGCAACAGTACAATGATTTTTCAGGGGGGTATAAGCGTTTTTATCGAGAGTTACCGGCTGAGTTTTTGGCGTGTAAGGCGACCCAGAAAGTTCTCTCGGCATTTCAGCAAACCTATCGGCTACCTGAAAAAGAGCTGATGTTGGTGCAGGTGCAAACCAGCCATATCAACCACAACAATATCGATCAATGCCTGACAGGACAGGGAATCCATTCAGATGGTGCCGATCGGGCCATGCTGGTATGTCTACAGCGGGATAATGTCACCCACGCCGAGAGTGCTATCTATCATGATCTCAAGGGACATCGTGCTGTGTTAGATCCGTTTATTTTGCAGCAGGGCCATGGGCTACTGTGGCAAGATAATCAGGTGTTTCACCATGTAGCCCCCGCTCAGCTGGCGGATCCCCACATGGATGGGAGTAGAACGGTTTTGATCGCCCATTATCCAGCCTTTCATTATTTGAGTGGCAAGCCCAATCCCAACAATACCCTGGGAACGAACCAGGTATCCTCCCGTAGACGTTTGAGACTCCAGCACTAGACTGCTGTTGGGGCATTAGTCGCCTTGGTTAATGCCCCGAGATCGCAACGTTACTTGTAATTCTCTCAGGAGGCTGGCTTGTTCCTGGTGGAGGGTCTCCAATTTGGCTAGCAGGCTAATGAGTTGTTGATCTTGGGAGTCTTCAGATGGAGACCTGAGGGGATTTTGGGTGATTAACCAACGCCCTAGAAATAGGGGGGATTTGCCCAGCCATTTGAGGCTACGACGTAGGAGCTGATTGACCATGGAGATGGCCAGCTGTAGGCAGACGAGCAGGGCGATTGCGATCGCAATCAGCCAATACGGATGGTGCATTCCCCACAAAACTGTTGTTTCCGTGGGGGTTAACATCGCCTCTATCAGACTCGTGGGTATTACCCAACAACCTAAATTAATAATCATCCCGCCGGTCCCGCCGCCACCGCTTACGATTTTTTAACTCTCGCTGGACGGCAATGCTCCATTTATCCACCAGGGTCATCATGGCCGGCATATCCCGCGAGACCTTATGTTCCCAGCCCAGCTCAGCCACCACCGACCTAAACGTACGCCGCTTGGTCATCCGATAGGCAATTTCCTCTACCTCGTGCCAGGTCAAATTGCTTTCGATGTTAGCTTTGGTAATTACCGTTAACAGACTAGTAAACCGGTTACCCTCCGCTTCGGTCATCATGGTGTGGGGAATATCCAACACCCGATCAAAACTATGGTGCCAGCAGTAAGGCTGGTGTTCTAAGGCGGCCTCAAAAAAACGCTGGTGATCGTAATTGTTGACGGCGCGATCGCTCTCACTAGAGACCATAAAAATGGGTGCTATGGGAGACTTTTTAACCCGCTTAAAATTGTATTTTGCAATCCGCAGCACCGCCCGCAGGGCAGAAATCTCAAAACCTGGATAGCTCGGTCCTAAAAGGCGCTCCCATTCAAAGTAGGTATCGACATGTTTAACAAACAGATCGATCACCTTACTGCTAGCACTAAAATAGGGCGCAAATAAAATTGTCCGATAGATATCATCGGCCTTTTCCATCGCTAGCCAGGTGGCCAGGGTGGCCCCCCCTGAGAGACCACCTACCACCACCTGGGAGCCCAGCATCTTGGCAATTTTGAGCCACTGCAGTCCAAACTTGAGATAAATGCGGGGGTCGTCGGTCAGCGGCGGTGGATTCCCAGGTCCCCACTTGCCGGCTAAACCATGGCCAGGCATCAACGGAACGATGACGTTAAACCCTGCTTTGTGGAGGATTTGAGCCATGGGAATAAACTGATATGGCCCGGCGGTAAACCCATGAAAAAATAGACAGACTTTGTCGGTCGGTTGACTATGGAATAGAAAATATGAGCGGCAAAGACTGTCAATCAGCGATAGCTCTGATTCACGAGCCGATATTTTACTTTCTAGAACCTTTTTAAGGGTTAGGTAGTCTGCCATAGCAACACGATGTCTGGGCACAGTCGCATACTACCGTCCAGACTTGGCATATTCCCAAAGATTGCGGGACTGCTTAATAGTCTTGATGGGATTTAGGTCGTTCGGCATCGCTGAATCTAACCACTCGCCGTAGAAACCTACGGGTTTATTCAGGCGTTTTATCAGCCGAGGGCTGCTCGGTATCGGCTGACGGAGGCTCATTGGCGTCAGTCTCATCGGCATTACTTGTCAGCAAGAGCACAGTACCACTGCCATCAACGGTGCAAGAGCCCCGCTCGTTGGGAAATTCTGTCATGGACCAAAGAATCAAAAATGTGCCATCTTCCATGGATTCTGATGGCCTCAGTTTAGGGGTACGCTCTGGTGTAACTAAGGTTTCATAGCAGCCACGGGCAATGGTTTCGATGTCGTCTGGAATGACCGGTCTCTTTGGACCACAGGCGCTGAGCGCCAGCAGCAGCCAGACATAATGCAGCCTAAAGTTCCTAGGTGGCTTTAGGGGTGCCATACGACACTCAGAAAATAGTCGCGTCAGATTCATTCCTTAAATGGGTAACGCTCCTACAATCAATAGGAGCTGATAGCAGCTTACAAAACTTTTAGGCCCCGTCCCCATGCAATTATTTCGCGTCCTTCTACCTCTGTTGGTTTCCGTTTGCCTATCTGTCTGTTTAGTATTCACCAGTTCTCCTGCCATGGCTGCACCGGTAGCCGTATTGCCTGGACTCAAGGGGGTTTTTACGGGGACGCCGCCCGCTGATATTGGCATTCATGATACTCAGCTGAGCCCCTGCCCCGCGTCGCCCAACTGTGTGAGCACCAGCAGCAGTGACGATGAGCACACCATTGCCCCGATTGAGTATACGACTGACCGAGACGCCGTGCGCGCTCAGCTGGTGGCGGTGATTCAAAACCAGCCCCGGACTGAAATTATTGAACAGACCGATGACTATGTGCGGGTGGAGTTTACTAGCCGCCTGATGGGGTTTGTAGACGATGCGGAGTTTTATTTTGTGCCGGATGGGCATACCATTGCCATGCGCTCTGCGGCCCGGCTGGGGGAGTCAGACCTGGGGGTGAATCGGCGGCGGTTAGAGCAGTTTCGACTGGCCTTGCAGAGTTTGGGGGCTTAGCTAATCATGTCTGTGCCCTCCGAGCGCTATCAGATTAGGGCCATGACTCGTAGTGAGGTGGATGTTGCGATCGCATGGGCCACCTCAGAAGGCTGGAATCCCGGACTATACGATGCCGACTGCTTTTACAACGCGGACCCCAGCGGATTTCTGGTGGGGCTGCTCGACGGCGAGCCAATTGCCTCGATTTCAGCTGTAAAGTATGGCCAATCCTTTGGTTTTATTGGCTTTTACATCGTGAAGCCAGCCTTTCGAGGACAGGGATACGGCCTGTCTATTTGGCATCAGGCACTGAAATCTTTAGAAGGTCGCAACATTGGCCTTGATGGCGTGGTAGCCCAGCAAGCCAACTACATCAAATCTGGATTTACCCTAGCGCATCGGAATATTCGCTATGGGGGTGTGGGCAATGGTCAGACGCACCCTGCGGACTGTGTTTCATTGACCGATATCTCTATGGATACGGTATGTGCCTATGATCGCCGCTTTTTTCCTGAGGACCGGTCTGATTTTATTCAATGTTGGTTAACTCGACCTGATAGCCATGCCGTCGGCATGGTTCAGGGGCAAACCCTGACAGGCTATGGCGTGATTCGCCCCAGTGCCAGCGGCTATAAGATCGGACCACTCTTTGCGGATACAGCCGACATTGCCAACAAAATTTTCTGTGATTTAGTCGCCCAGGTACCCGTGGATAGACCGTTTTATCTAGATGTACCGGCCACCAACGGGGAGGCCATAGCGCTGGCTGAACGATACGGAATGACTTGCGGGTTTGAGACAGCACGAATGTATACCCAGGACGCTCCAGAGCTACCGCTAGAGAAAATTTTTGGTATCACTACATTTGAGTTGGGCTAGTACGCATGCCTGAGGACGCTACAATATTAGAAATATTAAGTGTTCTTTACATTGGGACAGGAGTTGGTTATGGGTCGTAAGCAGGCCGTTGTCATCGGGGCTGGAATTGGCGGATTAGCCATGGGTATCCGTCTCCAAAGTTTGGGGTTTGATACCACCATCGTAGAAATGCTGGATGCCCCCGGCGGTCGTGCTTATGTGCGTAAAGCAGACGGCTTTACCTTTGACATGGGGCCGACGGTGATTACAGTGCCCCACTTTATTGAGGAGCTGTTCTCCCTAGAGCGAGATAAGTCTGCTCTCTCTTTGCCCGATTTTCCAGAAGAAATTGTTGATGAAAGCAAACGCATCAAGTCTGGTATCTCCGGTGGTCCCAATACCAGTCGCTACGTCAAGATTGTTCCCGTCTTGCCCTTCTACCGCATTTACTTTGACGACGGCACCTTTTTTGACTACGACAGCGACCCAGAGAACACTCGTCGACAGATTTTAGAGCTAGGGGAACCCGGCGATTACGAGGGCTATCAGCGGTTCCATGAGGCAGCCAAGGCTGTTTTTGACCGGGGCTTTTTAGAGCTGGGCTACACCCACTTTGGCACTGTGGGCTCCATGCTGCGGGTAGTCCCAGAACTGCTCAAGCTCGATGCGGTCCGCACGCTGTTTAGCTTTACTAGCAAGTATTTTAAGAGCGACAAGCTACGCCAGGTCTTTAGCTTTGAGCCTTTACTCGTGGGGGGTAATCCCCTCTCGGTTCCCGGCATCTATGCCATGATTCACTTTGTGGAAAGCACCTGGGGGATTCACTTTGCCATGGGCGGCACTGGTGCTCTAGTCAGCGGCTTTGTGAAAAAGTTCGAGGAGCTGGGCGGCAAGATTGTCTACAACACCGAGGTCCGCAAGATCAATGTCACCAAGGAAAACGGTAAGAAAATAGTCAAGGGAATTACCCTTGCGGACGGAACGGTGATGAGCGCGGATGCGGTTGTCTCTAACGCTGACTGGGCCACCACCTACGGCAAGATGATTGAGCCCAAGTATCGTTTCTGGAATAGCAACCTGCGGGTCAAAGTCACCCAGCAGTCCATGTCAGTATTTGTCTTGTACCTGGGCTTTAAGGCCGATGGTAATGAGACAAGCAAACTGAGACACCACAACATCATCCTGGGTCCTCGGTATGAAGAGCTATTGAAGGATATCTTTGGCCGCAAGATCATGCCCGAAGACTACTCTCAATATATGCACCTGCCCACGTTGACCGATCCGTCTTTGGCTCCCGAAGGTCACCACGCCGCCTATATTCTGGTGCCGGTTCCCCACAATGGCTCTGGCATTCACTGGGATGAGATGGGGGATAAGCTTCAGGACAAAGTCCTGACGTATATGGATGAGCGGGGCTATTTACCCAACATCAAAGAGCGTTTGGTCCATTGCAGCTACATCACCCCGGATTACTTTGAAAACACGCTAAAAGCTCACATCGGCAATGCGTTTGGACCTGAACCTCTGCTGGTACAGTCGGCCTTGTTCCGTCCCCACAACCGCAGCGAAGATATTCGCAATCTGTATATGGTGGGTGCAGGGACACAGCCGGGGGCCGGTACTCCCAGCGTCATGATGTCGGCCAAGATGACTGCGAGACTGGTTGCTGAGGATTTTGAGGTTGCCCCTGAGGTTTTAGGTGGTGTGTCTGAGGGTAAAGCGGCTTCGCTTGTTTAAGCTTAAAAATTACTGTCGGGTACATCTCTCCATCGGGAGCTAGGATAGGGAGCAGAAAATATCTTTTGCCGTTGGGCCTGTGAATGACGCTACTCAGTCTGCAATTCCCACCAAACGCCGATGTACTGTTACCGTTTCGGCCCAGGCTTGGCATGGTTCTAAAGCGGCGGCACAAACCGTGGGCTGTGGCAGCATTTCCGAACTGCTGGAAAAGCTAGGCAAGGGTGAACTGGCGGTTGTCGTGGCTGATGAAGTCGGACCTCCCCTGCAGGATGGAGAATTTGTGCCCCAGGATGTGGCACCGACGGCCCAGGCGACTTGGCCGTTGGGCGCTCAGCGCCCCGAGCAGCCAGCGACGACAACGGTGCAACCAATAGGCAAATCACGATGGCCTCGATTGTCCCTGGGCAACGTGCCCAAACTTGCCTTAACGGTGACCTGTGCGTCTCTGATTGTGCTACCGATTCTCTATGTGCTGGACCTACGTTTATCACGCCCCCCCAAAGCCTCATTAAACTTAGAGCAAGCGGCCACTCTGACCACGGGGGATACGGTCGCCGGGTATGACGTGACCGATCACATGCGGATTCGCCCGGTCCATCCGGTGACGGGAGCAACCAATGTGCCCCATAACGGTGTGGACCTAGCAACGCCGTCTGGAACGCCTGTGTATGCCGTGGGTGTCACAGGTGATCAGGTGACCGTGGAGTGCTGGTGGGATGTGGACGGTGGCGGCTGGGTCGCGGATCAAACCACAGAGTCCTATCCACAGCTGGTGTTTCAGTCTCTGCACTTGTTAGAAGGGGAGTGCCTTTCCGGCAAGTTTAAGAGTGGTGATGTGATTGCCCTGACGGGGAACAGTGGTCTGGGTTCAGGGGAGCATTATGACTTTCGAGTCAAACTGGATGGTAGCTATATCGACCCGCCCAAACAGTTTGTAGAGGCGGCAATTACAGGGAAGACACTGTCAGTGGATGGCAAATTAGCCGAACGATAAGCCGGTCAGAAGGCTGGATTATTGCAAAGGCTCATCGGGGCTACACACGGTCGACCAGAATTCTACGTCCGTGCGGGATTCGAGCACACCGGTCAGCTGACTGCGATAGCCGGTGAGGCGCTCCCGCTCTAGACCTTCGGTGTAGGGGATAAGTTCGTCAACCGTGGCCACAACGCAGACCCAATCCTTGGTTTCAGCTGCCAAGCTGAGACGGGCTTGGAGCGTATCAACTTCGGCTTGGAGCGCAGCGACGCGATCGCGTTCGATATAGTACTCCATATTTGCGATCGCATTAATCGCGTACACATCCCCAGGCCGTTCTTTCAAGGCCCGCCGAAAATTAATCAGCGCCGTTTGATAATCATAGTCACCGGCATAGGCATAGCCCAGATTCATGGCCCTGGTGTAGGCATCTTGAGCCTGTGTCGGCATATCTGTCTGAGCCAGGACAACAGTTCCAGGCAGAACCATAGACAATCCCAACAGCGAGCCCCATAACCATTGCTTTCCCATAGGTTGCTTTAATGTCCTCTAATGTTTTCGATTGTTTTCGATATTGTTAGCATGGATCGCCTCAAACTACATCCAAAAAGATAGGGTCACGAACCACCTTGCGCCTTTACCCATAAATTGTTACATTAATTCATGTTAATATAAGTTTACAAAAGACTGAATCTACTCATCATTCAGTGCAATGGGTCACTGCAGTATGGGCTATTTCAGTCAGACCCCATTTGACTCTGCACTAGTGATTGAGGACTAATCTGTGGAAGCATCTCAGTTAATAGGGCGCTACGAAATTGGTCAGCGCCAGTTTGAACGGGTAGACCTGCGTGAGGTCCAGCTACCTGAAGTCAACTTAAACGACATTTGTTTGAACTACGCTGATTTAACCTGGGCTAACCTGAGTCAGGCGAATCTGAGCCAGGCGGAACTCTCGGGAGCTATGCTCTGGCGCACTCGCCTCAGCTGGGCCAATCTAAGGCGGGCTAATCTACGGCGGGCTTTGATACTACGCAGCTGTCTCACCTTTGCCGATCTGACGGAGGCATCACTCCAGCAAGCGGACCTACGTTTGAGCGATTTGAGACAGGCAAATTTGCAAGGCGCTAACCTGCAGGGAGCCAAGCTGTGTTTTTCTGACTTGAGCGGTGCGGACTTGTCCAATGCCGATCTCAGCGGCGCGGATCTAACCGGTGCTGTATTGCGAGGTGCTAAATGGCAGGGAGTGCGTTTAGAGGGGGCCATTTCCCCTACGATGCCTCCAGCTCTGGTTTGAGTCGTAGCAGGTCAAACGCCCCTGTATCCTGTCTAAACTACGCTCCGTAGGTCCAAAAACGTATCTGAGTAATATCTAGCGGCATGACTGCTGCTGCCGTGTAGCCATCACAGGGAATAAATCCCTTGAGCTGCCACGGCTGACCCGGCACGTTGAGTTTGGGCTCTGTACTCAAATCCACTTCAATCGCAGCCAGGGACTCGCTAATGCCTTGTCCCGTAGCTTTGAGATAAGCTTCTTTGCAGGTCCAGTACTCTAAAAAAGCCTTGCTTCGCTGAGACGATTCGACGGCAGCGATGGCCTGCTGTTCTGAGGGAGACAGACAGCGCTTGATCAAGCCATCTAGTCGATCCATGGAGCGCAGCTGTTCAATATCCACACCGACAACTTGCCTAGCGACTCCACACAGGGCATATTCACCCGAATGGGAAAGGTTGAACTGCAGTGGGTAATCGCGTAAACAGGGTTTACCGTAGACACCATAATCAAAAACCAAGTCAGCCGGATCTTGTTGAGAGTAACGCGCTAAAATCTGCCGCAGGCTAGTGCGGGCAACGGCAAATTTACGCTGATCGATAGCAAACCGATAGCGCTGTAAACGAGCCTGCTCATCGGTAGCCAAAACATCAACCGACACTGGCTGGTCTAAAGAGATCCGCCACAGATCTAGGGTGGTTGTATCCAGTGTTGTATGGCAATCAGCTGTGGCCGGGCTCCAAGCCCCCTGCTCAAGACAGTGTTTTGCGTTGGTCGGTTGTGCCATACCTTTTTAAAGTCTTTAAAGCTGCTGGGTAAAAACTGAGCACGCTAAACGTTTGTGCATTTATTTGTGCGTTTGTACGCATCATAATCAATGCCATAGACCCCCTAACTATTATTGGCATGCCCCTGGCACTTCCGCAGACCTGGTTCAAATCCCATTCGACCACCGCTCCCCCTCGCATTGTGATTGTCGGCGGTGGATTTGGGGGCTTATACACCGCGTTATATCTACAAAAATATCGCCATCTCAAGCACGGTTCGCTCACCCTGATTGAACCCCGCGATCGCTTTCTGTTTACGCCGTTGCTCTACGAAGTGCTGACGGAGGAGCTGCTGCTGTGGGAAGTAGCCCCTTTCTACAAAACATTATTGGCTGGGACTAATATCCAATGGCGACAAGACTGGGCAACTCATTTTGATCTGGCTCAGCAGCAAGTAAGCCTACATCAGGGAGAGGCTGTTTTCTACGATTATTTGGTGGTGGCCACCGGAGCCAAAACTCGCCAGTTGCCGATTCCGGGTATTCAAGAACATGCCATTACGTTTCGTAGCTTAGCGGATGTAGTCGAGGTCAAGACGCGGTTGGACCACCTGGCGCAGACATCTGCTCCGGTGTCGGTGACTGTTATCGGAGCCGGAGCCAGTGGTGTGGAGCTAGCCACTAAGGTGGCTGACCGGTTGAGTGGCGCTAAGGTGCGACTGGTGGATCGCGGTGCTCATGTGCTGAGGGCATTTCCCAAGGGGTTGCAGCGTCATGCCATGGGGGCTCTGATGCAGCGCGGTGTGGAGATACACCTGAAAACCCAGGTTGATGCAGTGGGAGCTAATTCTATTGGCCTCAATGGGACACAGTATGTGAATGACCTGACGCTGTGGGCCACAGGTACAGAACCGCTGCCCTGGCTAGGGTCACCGATCAATACCAACGATCAAGGACAGGTATGGGTGCGCCCCACCTTGCAGCTAGGGGACTATGACAATGTTTTTGTGATTGGCGATGCGGCAGCCCAGAAACACCCCACGCCTAATACAGCCCAGGCGGCCTATCAAGCGGCGGCGACGGTGGCTGGCAGTCTGGCAAATATGGCTCGCAAGCGTAGGCCCAAACGTTTTCGCTATCTTCATCTGGGGGATATGCTCACCTTGGGTAAGGGGACTGGCGGTGTTTGGAGTTTTGGTATTAGCCTGGCAGGCAGGCTGGGGGGCATTGTACGGCGGGTGGTTTATTTGCATCGGATGCCGACTAATCGCCACCGCCTCAAGGTGGCTCGTCGAGCGTTAAAAGAACTGGTCGGGCGCTTTGGTCTATGAAGACAAAAACAGAGCAATAGTTATTTTTAGGTGGATAATAGCCCCCTTATGTTGGCTGGGTTGCCCAGCGTTGGAACCTGGATTAGACCAATCAATCAAATTTCCAGTGGGCCTTTCGCGGAGTTGATACTATAGTGCTGACATTCCTGAGCACCTACTTACCCCCATGCAGCTTCGGGCCTTTTTCCGCAACGCAGGGCAGTGGCTTTTTAAGTCCCCCGACCAATCACTCGATCAAGCCTACGAAGCTGCGTTGACCATCAAGAAAATAGAAGACGATTATTTCGATGGTAAGCCCATTGCCCAAGACCATGGTAACTATGGGGACAGTGCCTATCGCTATATTCAAGGAGAGGTTGAGCGTAACCTCCTGTTGATCAAACAGCGGATGGCTACCTTTGAGGCTACTCGGTCAAATCTGTCCCAAGATCGACAGATGGAAGTGCAGTTCTATGACGATCAGCAAGACGAGTACACCCTGGATTTGATCGATCAGTCTGCCATCATCTTTAAAAAACTGCAGTTTATTGATGAGATCTTAGAGCGGTACGACCACCTGTTCAATCAACTCGCCACTTTAGCTATAGACAGAGATCCTAATGACTCCCCAAAGGTCTCAAAAAAGGTCTCGCCAGACAGTACCCCCAAACAGCCCGCCAAACCAGACAAAAGCCGGGCAGGATTAGCGGCCCGTAGCGGCATTTTACCCCGTTCAATTTTGCGCACCGTGGATCGGGTCAAACAGGACCTCGATCCTAAAGCAGAAACTGACGTGGTGCGAAATTTTCGCAAATCTCAGGGAAAAACAAAGCTGGCCCTGCGGTTTGTGCTGCTACTGATAATTGTACCGCTGCTGACCCAGCAGTTAACCAAGCACTTTATCATCGGGCCAGTGGTGGACTATGTGCGCCAAACCACCGAGGCTGAGGTCTTTCTCAACGTTGAAATGGAAGAAGAAGCTCTCCATGAGCTGCAACAGTTTGAAGAACGACTTCGGTTTGAGGTGATTTTGGGCAAAGTCGCCACGCTAAACGAAGCTCAGCTAGAAGAGCGGGTTTTAGATAAGGCCCTAGATATTGAAGAAGAATACCGGGAGCGCAGTGCCGATTCTGTCAAAAATGTATTTGCAGATATTTTTGCTGTCTTGGCCTTTTCCCTCCTGTTAAACACCTGCAAACGTCAGATGGTCACCCTCAAGGCCTTTATCGACGAAATTGTTTATGGGTTAAGCGATAGCGCCAAAGCCTTTATTATTATTCTGTTTACCGATATATT
>NZ_JADEXP010000151.1 GCF_015207065.1 Leptolyngbya cf. ectocarpi LEGE 11479
GCGGTTGCTCGCTCTACATCGTGAACGAAGAAATCATGGGCCATGAGGGTATTGGGAAAAATGGCTTTGGCTTCTAAGAGCAGATCTTTAAGCTGGATCGTGTTGCCGGGGGCGTAGCGAGGACTAAAGTGGGTGAGAATCAGCTGCTGCACCTGGGCAGCTAGGGCCACTTGGGCAGCCATAGTGGAGGTGGAATGCAGCCGCTGATAGGCTAGTTCGGCATCTTGGTGGGCAAAGGTGGACTCGTGGATGAGGACACTGGCATTCTCGGATAGCTCGATGGCGCGATCGCAAAAAACAGTATCCGTACAGTACACCAGCTTACGGCCTTGAATTGTCTCACCACAGAGTTGCGAACCATTAATCACCCGACCATCGGGCAGCGTTACCGCCTCCCCCCGTTTTAGCCGACCATAAATCGGCCCTGAAGGAATCCCCAAGGCCGTCGCCCGCTTAACATCAAAATGCCCGGCGCGATCTTTTTCGACAATGCGGTAACCAAAAGCAGGTACGCGATGCTCTAACCGCTGACAATAGACCGAAAATTCGCCTTCATCCAGTACTTTCCCTGGCTCCACCGTGTGCACTTTAATCGGATAGGAAAAGTGGGTTTGGGAGTAACGACGGCAGGCTTGTAAATACTCGTTTAATTTAGGCGGACCGTAAATATCAATCCGCGACACATTACCCGCCAGACCACAGCTCGCCAACAATCCCATCAGGCCAAAAATATGGTCACCGTGCATATGGGTGACAAAAATCCGCCGAATCTGGCTAGATTTCAAATCGCTTCTTAGAAACTGATGTTGAGTGCCTTCCCCACAGTCAAACAGCCATACCTCTGCCCGTTGGGGCAGACGCAGAGCAACGCTTGACACATTGCGCGCTCGGGTAGGAACACCGGAACTAGTACCCAGAAACGTAATTTGCAAAGGAATAACTTGGGGTAAGGGAAAAACTAACTGAGCGTAGCCAGCCTTCATCATTATGCTCGACAAGGGCTGGATTTGAGTGAGCTATTGCTGGATGAGACGTCTGTAGCATTCTCTACCAAACACGCCAGTTCTAGACATGGCTCAGAAACATGGACAAAAATCAGAGGATTTACGGGCAATACATCAAGATTTCCTGACTTTTATCGCGTTCTTACCAATTTAATTTGATAGGTCCAACCCATTGCCTGGCCACACTTAGGTGGCTTTACTGAGCACATCAACCATAAACCTATTGCAATTTAGTGAAGATTCATCACAAAAAAAAGTGTACTGATTGTTACAATATCCTACGGAGATTGATTAGACGGTGCGCGCAACGCATTTTTAACCACCTCCAAATGAGAGATAAACGCAAAGTCAAAAGACTTTCTAAATCGGTTCCTGTTTAGGGCCGATTTTTCTTTTATGGATGGGAAGACACCAGGGCCTGCTGCAGGTGTCGGATAAAGTGATCGCTAGCCTGATTGATCAGGGCTGGACGAATCCGTTTGCGATAGGTGCGCCTAAACACACTGCCACTGATCACATCGCGTTTAATCAACAGGTAGGCACGAATCCGTTCATAGATTCGCGTTCTAACATCTGCTCCATTGACGATATCCCCCTTGGGAGACATCTGGGCATCAAACATCTTCGTGAGGTAATGGCGAACTGTATCTGCATAGTTAAACCCGCTAGCCTCTAGGATGGCCGCTTTGACGCTTAGGGCGGGATTTTTATACAGCAGTCGCCCAACGGCAAATGCCACTAGGTCAGAGGCATAGTCTTGATCAGAGGCAAACTTGTGTAACAAGTCGGTTAGCTGGTCTGGTTGATAGGTTTGTCGACCATATTTATCCAGATATACTTCGATCGGTTGAGCAGTATCGCCAATGGCGGCTGTATATTCACGACTGTCGTATCCCCTCCCTGTCACCAGTTTTGAGGAAAGCCATAGGATGCCATCACTGAGGGTGGACTGAAGATTCCCGCCCCAGGTTTGATCGGATAAAGCGGCCATAAAGTGGGCAAAATCGATGCTTTGCTCCATAAGCACCACGGTCTGGTCGTCTAGTTCTCCTTTGATAAAGTCTGGGTTGCTGCCAGCAACAATTTCCCAAAACTTATTTGCATAGGACGCACGGGTGTAAGCCCGCAAGGACCGCACTATTTGTATTGAGGATTTTTGCGGGTGCTGCTGCTGATATTCGTCAATAAACTGCAGCATCTTTTCCAAATTTGCTGCCATAGGGTCACCTTATAGAGTTAACTATGCATGCTAGCGTAGCGCTAAATGCTGGGGCAGCACCGTGGGTGGGCGCTCGCTGCTGGTCACGTCTACTCCCAGTTCTGCAACATGTCAGACCACTGACTCAGTAACTCACCAATTTGAGCGCGGCGGGCTTCAAACGTTGCGGCTACCCAAATTAGGGTGATACCCAGTACAATTCCGATGGCCCAAAGTAATCGTCCATCTGTACTTATAAAAAGCGTGATCGTACGCAATATCTGGAGTATGAAGGTTAGAGTGCCGACATACAGATAGGCCCGGACTCGGGTGATTAAACCAAGGGTGATAAAGCCAAAACTGATCAGCAGACTCAGGCCAATAATGCCGATAGCCATGGAGGCTCCGGCTTCGGCTTGAAACATGGCGGTCAGCCCTATAAGCAATGTAGCCAAACTACGTAAGCGGTGACGTTCTTGTCGAGCTGGAATAGGCTGCCAGCGAGGATCGATTTCTAGGACATAGAGTGCGGATATCCCGAGCATGGTGCTGACCCCAAGCGGTGTCAGCCATCCCTGAGCTATGAGGTAGCGCCACAAAGACCAGTTGAGCAGCCCTAGGCTCAGATAGCTCAACCGTACGGCCTGCATTTGCTTTGCCATGAACGCATAGAACGCCCCTACCAGCAGTAGGCTCTGGGTTGCTATTGTCGTCATGCTTAGAAAAATTGCCAGCATTGGCCAGCTCAGTGCCATCCGCTGCCAGGGTCTGAGTGGCCACCCCCAACGCGGCCAGGGCAGCCTATGAATGCTTAAACTTAGACCACAAGCCAGTAAGGCTCCCCATTCGCGAAGCAGGGTCAAGTTTGGCAGTAGCTGGGCTAGCCCATAGGGAATCGCGATTGTGGCAATGATCAGACTGCTCCAGATCCATTGTTGATAGCTGTGGTGCATACTGCCGAGACGGATATCATGTCTATCTTCAGGATCTGTAGGAGCCGTTTTGTGAACTGGAAACCAGCGATAGTTTCCTCGTAACCCGGCATAAAGGGTTAGCAACCCAGATAAACCTAACCACAGCCATAGCCCTGGCCGACTATGGCCGAATCCCATGGCCATAGCAGCCAGGACTGTGGCCATTAGCCAGTGGAGTAGGGACACTACGCTAATCTCCGTAGCGGTCAGTTTGCTGTAGCGTCGAATCCAGTGCTGGCCAAGCAGGTAGAAAAGTGCGATCGCACCGCCCACTAATCCCAACAGCGTCAGGCCATCTCCGGGTTCACCCCCGCTGACCTGCAGCATGCGGTAGATCACCAGCTCATAAATACCCAGGGAAAGCAGCCCCAGACCGCCGTAACTTAACGGGTGTAAATCGTCCTGTCGGCTGCTAATGGCAAGCGTAACCACCCCCACAACAATGGCAGATAGCCCCGTTACCGACGTAAAGCTCAAATGGGTTAACCCTAAGCCCAAAGCACCATAGGCTAACGGAATATAGTGCCAGCTAGGAGGGTAGACAGACTGCGTTCGTGTGGCCCGAACCGTGCCGAGCAGCTGAGAACATAGTCCTAAGGCCACCATGGCTATGCCGATCGCAGGGGGGGAAATCTCCTGACGCCACAGCGATAGCCCCAGGGCGACCAACAGACCGGCTTCATAGGCCAGTTCCCAGCAGTCCAGATTAGTCAGCCGTCGCTCAGTAAAAAATCTGGCCAGTAGTAGTGTGGTTGCGGCTGCGCCGTAGCGGAAAAGTACTTCGACTTCTGGAAAAATCTCGCGGGCAACGCCATGACTGAGTTCAGAGAGGCCATAGCTCCATAGAATGATGAGCGTCAGACCCAAACTGAGTGCGATCGCTAAGGCTCGACTCCAGCCGCGACTAGTAGCACCATAGGCCTTTAGTAACGGTCGAGGCTGTCGATTTAACGGTCGCGCCAGAATGCTGAGCGTCGAGGCCACTAGGGCCGTCACTAAACATAGCTGGGCAATGTTGACAGGCCAAACTTGTGACATCAGCCATAGCCAAATGGCAGCAGTATGCCCCCCGCAAACGCCAAATCCGACCGCCAGTGCAGGTAAAACTCTCTGGGTGGGCCAGCGGCAGCTGTGGAGAACTAGCAGCCCAGCGCCTATGCCAAAGACAACTGTTGCCATTGGCCAGGAGCTGATCAATAGGAGTTGGCCTCCCAGAGCTAGCCCAGTCAGGATAGTTGCTAGTTGAGATCGCTCCGTTGCCCACTGCGATCGGTACACTAACCAGCTCAGCACAGTCGGCACCACCAACCAGCTCAGCGTTATCCAGCTACCCCATTGGTTTAGCAACAGACTATAGGCCATGACGCTAAGACCTATGCCCAGATACAGAGCTGATTGCCGCCACTGCGGGTAACGCTGGGTGGCCACACTCGCTAGCCATTCCACCGTAGTCAGGCCCAGAAAAACCATGGCCCATTGGGGTTCGCTCCAGCCACCCAGTGACGTGCTAATCACATATATTCCACTGAGGACTGTGAGCAAGGCCGCACCATGGGTGCCGTAAATTAGCCCATTCGCAGCCGAGGACCGTAGACGCGTAATGGTACTCAAGGTAAGCGTTAGCCCCATCACACTCAAGGTGAATAAAAACGATTGGAGTTGAGATAGCGTACAAAGCACCAGCAAAACGCTAATACCTAAGGCTAGTTGCTCAGTCAGCAGCGCCCATGTAGCCTGCCCCCTGCGTTTAAATTGTCGGGCTCCCAGCATCATTAAACCGACATAGCCATACAGCCATACCCCGGCAAAATTTAAGGCACCGACTGGCTCTACGCCAAATTTCTCAGCCGTCATGAGGAGTATTTGCCTGAGGCCGAGGGGTAAGGTTAGCCACATCAGGCCACAGGTCTGTAAGCCAACTAACCATAGTGTGGCCAGGGTACGTAGCTGGTCGCGTTCCTGAGGGTGTCGTTGCAGCTGTTGGACTAGCAGCCAGCTGGCTAAGCCGCTGATGCCAATGGCCTGTAGGGGCTGCTGTTCTACAGAAACTAGCCAGCCCAGGAGCATCAAGCCCGCACCCAGTTGGGGCCAGAGGGGATACTGCCACAGCCGACACAGCATCCAGCCGCAAATACCGATGGCTAGACCCAATTGAGTGATGGGAACCTGGGCTATCCATAGACTACGCACCAACAGAATTAGCAGTGCGATCGCAACCAACACGCCCCCAAACTGAGGTGTGGGCTCACCGTCTTCCTCGGTCTTTGCCGCCGCTGCATTTGGACCTACCCATAGATTCGCAGCACTGCCCATGGTGCCTAAGTAGGCGGCGACTAATGGCCATGGAGCAAAGACCCAGCCCCAGTGCAGCCAGCTTAAACCCAACAAATTAAAACCAGTTTTTTTCTGCGGAGCCAGCACCAGAGTCAAGACACTTAAACCGACACTCGCTACAATCGCTAGTCCCACAGACGCATTAACTAATCCCAACGCATCCATCATCCACAGATTGAGGGGCACCAAGAGCAGCGTTGCCGCCTTGAGCATCTGCGCTGTCGTCTGTAGCTTGGCTTGACCAACCGTCCAGAGGCTAGCACCACCAAAGGCGAGGGTATAAACCAACAAAATGGCATATTGACCTATGGTCGAAAAAGATTGCCACTGGCTAGCTGCCAACACCCCAGACGACACCACCACCAAAAATACGCCCAAAAATAGCAGCCATAGCACGCTTACCTCTGCTAAAAACGACTGCACTAGGTGTGATTTGAAGCGTGAAAAAAATGGTCTACTGGACAAACCTGCTGGCTCAACACTAGGGAGCGTGGCCTCTGGCTCAACAGGTATCTCCGCCGCAGGTGCTTGATACGCAATGGGAATAGGGCTGCATAACTTACGGCCAAGGCTGATGGCTTGCCCTTCAGATACCAGACCCAGATCTATCCAGCGATCTAACTCCTTTAAAAGATGGACATTAGCCGCTTCAGTTTCTAGATCAACTGGAATTTCTAGCCACATACCCTACTCCAAAGATCGATTTCTACAAGAACCCACATCCTGATTGTGACCAGACCATCCATCAATGCCCATGAGTGTTAAGAAGCGTATGTGGCGTTCTACCAGACCCACGTACTCAGTAGAAGTAAGCGGAAGTTAGAATTCCCGGCGCTATGGGCTCGCAGGGTGTCCGGGGATATCCTTATGCTTTTTCTTTTACCCAAGGCTCTGTACCTATTCTTTGTTTTCTCAACTGTTAAGTAAGTTAACTTTGTGATCCTTCGCGCTTAACAAAACTGTTGCATTCACCATGTTTGGGTAGCTTCTGTGAGATTATTGGGCTCAGATGCAGCTGGCGCATGGGCGCTGGTATGCCTGATTGGCTTTGCACTATTTCTATCTCTCGTTAGAAATTCTCGTCTTACGACTGACTGTCCATTTCATAGGAAGACGTTCTTATGGCAACTAGTTTTGCAAGCGCAGCTGGCGCCCCCGAAGTGGGTAACGTTGCGACTCCGATTAACTCATCTGCGGTTGCACGTACTTACATTAATAATCTGCCTGCTTACCGTGCAGGTTTGTCTCCATTTAGCCGTGGCTTAGAAGTGGGTATTGCCCATGGCTACTGGTTCTATGGACCTTTTGCTTTGTTAGGTCCACTGCGGAATACAGACTACAGTTCTGTGGCTGGTGCTCTTTCTGCTGTTAGCTTTGTCTTTATCTTGACGGTTGCACTTGCTATCTACAGTGCAACGTCTCCGGATGGACCTGAAGGTACCTTAACCACACCTAATCCTCCTGAGTCCTATGCGACTAGTGAAGGCTGGAGTAACTTTGCCAGCGGTTTCTTTATCGGTGGCTGCGGTGGCGCTGTGTTTGCATTTTTGCTAACTCAGAGCCCTCACCTGCTACCCCTGCAGGCAATTTTTGGTGGCATGTAGAGCTGTGCTCTAGCGGTTGCTAGACAATCGTTATGCCATGGCCAGCGCCTCCATATTTGGGGGCGCTGGCGCTTTAAAGGTAGATGTTGGTCCATGGATTTATTTGAACAACATCGACAAGCGTTGCTAGATCAAGAAGCGCCCTTAGCCGCCCGCATGCGTCCTCGTAATTTGGATGAATATGTGGGTCAAGATGCCATTGTGGGTCCGGGGCGATTGCTGCGACGAGCCATTCAGGCGGATCAGCTATCGTCGCTGTTGTTTTATGGGCCACCGGGGACGGGAAAAACCACCCTGGCCCAGGTGATTGCTAATACCACCAAGGCCCATTTTATTGCGATTAACGCGGTGCTGGCGGGGGTGAAGGATATTCGCGGTGCGATCGCAACCGCCCAAGATCTACGCGGTCAGCAGGGCCAACGCACCATTCTCTTCGTAGATGAAGTCCACCGCTTTAACAAATCCCAACAGGATGCGCTGCTCCCCTGGGTGGAAAATGGCACCGTTATTCTGATTGGAGCCACCACCGAAAATCCCTATTTTGAAGTCAATAAAGCCCTCGTCAGTCGGTCGCGGGTATTTCAGCTAAAACCGCTAGGCCCCGATGATTTACACAACATCGTTCAGCAAACCTTGGCGGATCGAGAGCGCGGCTATGGCGATCGCACCATTCACATTGACGACAATGCCCTCGACCACCTGGTAAATGTCGCCAACGGCGATGCCCGCGCCCTGCTCAATGCCCTCGAATTAGCGGTGGAAACCACCCCGCCCGCTACCCCCATCACCCTAGCCGTGGCGGAAGAATCAATTCAACAGCGGGCGGTGCTCTACGACAAGGAAGGCGACGTCCACTTTGACACCATCAGCGCTTTTATTAAAAGTCTGCGCGGCTCTGACCCCGATGCCGCGCTCTATTGGCTGGCCCGCATGGTCTATGCCGGCGAAGACCCTCGATTTATCTTTCGGCGCATGGTGATTTTTGCCGGGGAGGATGTGGGGCTGGCGGACCCCAATGCCATGGTTGTCGCCAACAGCTGCGCCCAGGCATTTGACCGCGTCGGCATGCCCGAGGGTCGCTACCCGTTGGCCCAAGCTGCGCTCTACCTAGCCACCTGTCCCAAGTCCAATAGCGTCATGGGCTTTTTTGATGCCCTGGCCACCGTCGAAAAAGAACGCGAAGCCGATGTGCCCAACCCGCTACGGGATGCCAACCGCGATAAAAAAGAATTTGGTCACGGTCAGGGATATCTATATCCCCATGCTTACCGTGACCACTGGGTGGAGCAGCAATATTTACCGACCGGGCTGCAGGGCAAGGTGTTTTACCAACCGTCCAACCAGGGTTACGAAGACACTATTCGCTTAGAGGTCACCCGTAAACGCGAGGCCCAGCTGGCCGCCGTCATGGAAATGGACCTGCCTGAAGTACTCACCTTTGGGCCACCGGATCGGGCTCAGGAACAGTGGCTGCAGAGAACCATGGGCAATATGGGAGAGCAGCTGCGGCAGGTGTGCGATCGCATCTACGCCACCCTCAGCCCCCAACGCCACCACGTTTTACTCGATCTCAACGCCGGTCTTCTCACCTGGGAAGGATTACGCCAGGTACCTGAAGGCGGTGTTTACGCCTGTGCCCACACACCTGAAATTTACCGCTCCCTTACCGCACAAGCCCAGACACTCACAGACTTAGCCCGGCCTATATTTCTCTCCACCCCCCTAGAAACATTACCGGCCACTCTAACCACCCAGGCATCAGAGATTGTGTTTGATGGCATCGTCGGTCGCAATGCCCTAAAAGCCGTTACCAACCGCCCAACACTGCTAAAACAATTGGCCAATCATCTCGCCGCCTCAGGCCAAATAGTCTTAGCAGAAACAATTCCCTTTCGCACATTGCGGCTTTATAGCCTCCTACCGGATCACGCACTTTCTCCCCAACTTTTTCAACAACTACAGCAAGCCGAAAACAGCCTCTATGAAAATAATCATCGCCAATGGGATCTAGAGAGTATTCCTACCTGGTTTGACAGCACAGGTCTCACCGCCACAGTTGAGCTGATAGAAATTCCCACAGAGTTACCACTGACCCCGCAATTAAAAACCCGATGGTTTAGCCCCAGCTCTACCTACATAACCCATCTGGCTAATAGCCTCACTGCAGAGGACCTGCAAACTGTCCGGCAGGCCTATCTCAGGTGGCTAGGGAACCCATCGGCATCCCCTCAATCGCAATCCACAATTCCTTGGCAAACCAGTATCGCTCTGATCACAGCCAAAACTCTCCCTAAAAACCCCTAGATAGTTGAACAATCAGCGCCCAGCCCTCAGTAGTTTCCCAGGGGCACCTCAGTACTTACAGTTAATTTTTCCATGGACAAGGACAAACTTTGAGCGGTGACAACTACCGCAGTCTTACTGGGCAAGCTTTTCACGCACCACGAAAACATACGTAATTATACTTACAGAATAACAATATTAGAGTGCCAATAGATACGTAGAATTCATTTCTCCAGAGACTCTTTTTAACGGAATTTCACCTATTTCCCTTTTATCCAGAGCATGATTAAGACGTAGCAGTCAACATGTTAATCACTGAAAATCATGTTCAATTCGTCACTCAGCTCAACTCTCAAGACCGGATTAATGGCCAGCGCGCTCACCCTAGGCATGGTTGCCCAAGCTAACGCCGCCGAACTGACCCGGTCTTGGCAGGTGGTTGAAGCCGCCTCATCCGCATACAACAATTCTGGAGGTCATGCCTTTTGGCTCCCAGAAATGATTTCTGGCGGTCAATTTCTTTTTGACTCAGACGCCAGCCTGAATGAATATGACGACGGTAGTGCCCACTTATTTGGCAGCATTGTTGCCGCCAATGACGCCGATAAACAATGGGACTTTGATATCTGGTTTGAAACCACCGATGAAGGTACGGGTGGTCCTAAAAAAGAACTCAGCAGTGGTGCCTATGTTGAAAACGGCGGTCCCATTGATACCAATACCTGGGCTTATTACGATTTTAGCGAGTCCAAGCAGTCAACACTCACAGCTGACAGCGGCACCTATGCTGGCCAAACCTTAGTTCTGTCCGACTTCACAGGTGGCAAATACCCACTGCAAATCGGACTTGGGGCCAACGGTAAAAATCTTGAGATGGGATTTTCAACGTGGTTTCAGTACCAGGGCGATCAAAATAATTCCCCCAACAAGCATGCGGACATCAACGTTTCTCTGATTGCTAACCCGCAGCCAGAATCCCAAGATGTACCTGAACCGGCTGTAGGTTTATTAGGGTTAGGGCTATTCGGTATGCTCAACCGACGCGTACGCCGCAAAAACGATTAGCAGGCGCAAACTACATGAGTGTCCCGCTAGAACTGCAGACAACAAGGTACTAGCGGGACACCCCTATCCCATTGCGTACACTCTACGCCCTCACACCGCCAAGTTTCATCTGAAAGCAAAAACCCTCTATGGCGGTACGTACTTCCAACTAGAATAAAGATCTAACCATCATGCATTCCCCCAATGCACAACCGCATCTTCCCTAATCAGCCCCTAACAGTAGATGACTCCCATAAAACGACTCCCGAGAGAGAAATACAGCCTGCCACATTCACGTTGGACAGCATAACTACCCTATTTGAACAAGGGTTACAGAAGTTGAGTGTTGGTGACTATGAAGCAGCGCTGGCCCTGTTGGAGCAAGTTTTAGCTGTACAGCCTGATATTCCCAATGTGTGGGAGAAGCGCAGTGTTGTCTTACAAAAGCTTGGCAGGTACGGCGAGGCCGTAGAAACCAATGCAAAAGCTATGCAGCTCTACCAGGCTGGGGCCAAAGCCTTAGTTGTGGATGTGACCAAAGGTTGGACGGCTGAACAATGGGCGATTGAGGGAGATGGGTTATTTTTTCAAGGCCGCTATGAAGACGCCATCGCAGCCTACAATAAGGCCCTCAACCTCAAACCAAACTTCTACGACACGTTTTATAAAAAAGGCGTATCGCTACTCAACATAGGCCGCTATAGGGAGGCGATCGCAGCCTATGACGCGGCGCTAACGCTTAACCCCAATCTGCATGAAGCGTTCAATAATAAGGGCCTATCCCTAGCTAAGTTAGGCCGCTACCAAGAGGCGATCGCAGCCTATGATGCTGCCCTCAACCTCAAACCAGGTCTACACCAAACATTAAATAACAAGGGGTTAGCTCTGGCCAAGTTAGATTGCTACGAAGAGGCGATCGCAACCTACGACGTGGCGCTAAAGCTCAAACCGGACAAACATAGCACGCTCTACAATAGGGGGCTATCCCTAGCTAAGCTGGACCGTCACCAAGAGGCGATCGCAGCCTACGACGCGGCGCTAAAGCTGCAATCAAATTTACACAACGCACTCTACAGCAAAGGTTTATCCCTCGCAAAACTAGGACGTCAAAAAGACGCGATCGCAGCCTATGACGAGGCCCTTGCCATCAAGCCCGATCTTTATGACGAACTTTTCAACAAAAGCGTATCGCTGCGTGAGTCAGGTCAGTACCAGCAGGCAATTGAAGCCTATGATCTCATCCTGGCGCTCCAACCAGATGATTGCACCGCGCTCTATCAAAAAGGTCTTGTACTCCATGAGTTAGGCCGCTACAAAGAGGCCGTTGCAGCCTTTGATGCCACCCTTGCGATTCAACCAGATAATTACAAAGCGCGCGCTAACAAAGGGCATTCCCTACTTAAGTTAGGCCGTTTTAATCAGGCCATCGCCGTCTACAATGCCACCCTCGCAATCCAACCACACATGCCAGATGTGCTCTGTAGCAAAGGTATTGCCCTGTCTAATTTAGGTCGTTACAAGGGGGCGATTGCAGCCTTTGATGCCACCCTCACAATCCAACCAGATGATTACACTGCGCTCTACAGAAAAGGCTTAGTACTGCATAAGTTAGCCCGCTATGAAGCTGCGATCGCAGCCTATAATGCGGCCCTTGCGATCAAGCCAGACTGCGAAAAAGTACTCCAGCGCAAAGAATCAGCCCTGTTTAAGCTGGCGCTCCATAGGCGTCATCATCGTCTGTAATTCCACCAACAAATTTCTACTAGAGCCTAGCGGCTTTCATCAGGCCGATTAGTTTACGCTTGCGCCCATGGACAGAGACAATCTTGTCGCTGTAATCTTGCCATGTAGATTGTTTGTTTTGGGCGATATAGGCCCGCTGCGTGCGCTGTAGCCATTTAACAGCCAGGTCATAATCCTTGGCTTTACCGGCATTGATAATCTCTTCTGCCTTGCGTTTGGCCACCTTAATGACCCAACTAGCATGGCTTTCAATAGCTGCATCCATGACTCGCAGGACTAAGTTTGCTTGGGTATAGCCATAGCTTGGGGTATCAACAGATGCGATCGCATCCTCCACCAGTCCCTCCTGCAAAAACACATCCACCTTGGCATCCCTCGTCATCCAGTTCTCTGTTGTTCGCAGATAGTCCAACAGTTCAGCCTTAATTTCTGGCCAGTCTGCCGCTAGGGATTCTACTGTTTGATACTCCTGCAGCGAAGGTCTGGCCTGAAAGGCAATCATTCTTGCCTCTAGCGCTAGGTCAAACTCTTCTAATCCCTCCGCCAGCTCACTGGTCCATACGGCAAAGTCATATCTGTTGTAAGTCGGGGCCGATTCAAACCGGAGTCCGCGGATGGCAATGTCTAGGGCTTGGGGGAGTTTTTGTTGCGATCGCAAAACTTCCGCCAAAGCCTGTGCTTCTGAGCAAGTCGTCATCACCGCCGCCGATTCCTCAACCGCTTCCTCCGTACGACCCAGTTGACCCAGCATGGCCAAATACTCTTTCATATGGCCCTCAGCCTGGGCCAGGTATAAATACTCTTCGTAACGCTCCTGACGCTGCAAAATTTTCAGACGGATCAGACTAAACTCCTCTGCCCAGTTTGGCGCTTCCCCTGACCAGCCCCCCCGTGCCGCAGTCTCTCCTTGCAAAACCTTCACCAGCGGTGGATAGTCCCACCCCTGACGCAACGCCTCCAGCGCCATAGCAAAGCTACCCAAGCTATCCTGCCATTCCTCCAGCTTTTCCTGCCATTCCAAACACTCATCCTCCGTCAGGTCCGTACTTAAAATCGATTCAGTCCAAGCCGCATCCAAATCGATATCAAACTCATCTGGCCCCATGCCCAGATAGTCATAAATGTCATCCCAACGGGAAATACAGCCTGTCGTAATCGCTTCCATAACCGCCAGGGCATTATGACCATCGCCTTTTTCAGCAAAGGCTAAGGCATCCATGGCAAGACTATTAAGATCGACAGCAATATTGTCATCGTCCCAGCCCTCATCCCAGCCATGAACCGCATCGCGTAGGATTTCCCTTACCCGTCGTTGAAAAGGAGCTGGATCAACACTAGTTTTTCGAGGCACGCGGCCTGTCTTGTTTGGTGTGGGCTGCGCAATCCGACTTGCATACAGATCTACCGTTTCGATCAAGGCTGGAATTTCATCCACCAGTTCCTGCACTAAACCTTGGGTTTGCACCAAATTCATAGCATCCAATAGCTGTGCCAACGTAGGCCGCTGTTCAATCGTATCCGGCGCTTCTACACAGGCAATCAGCACAGCCACAATGTGTTTACACCAGCCTTCAAACGAATAGGGACAGCTACAGTGAGCACTAGTAATGCCACCGCTATCAAAATCAACGGTGACGCGGTAAGGCTCAGGATCATTGCCTTCCACCTCACTCTGCAATGTAGTTTGCCGCTGGGTCAGCGAGATCACCGCCCCCGACTTCCAGTAGCTCTGTCCTCGCGAAAAAGACTTATCCGTGGCGTAGCGTTTAATCGTCGATAGCGTCAGCTTTGGTAGCGTCATCACCCCATACGTTGGGCTGAATCCAAAGGCCCAACATGGCAACTATTATGGGACAAAGACATAGCCTCACTTGTTTTCCCAACAGGTATTTTCACAAAGTTGGCTCTGGTAAAAAACAAGGCAACCACCGCTCCTTTACGGTGCGGAGCGGATGCGGAGCAGCGTAATCACCCCACCGACCACCCAAACTCGCCTCACAGGGAAATGCCACCTATTTTTGCGGGGGTGTGGGGCGTTGAGGC
>NZ_JADEXP010000152.1 GCF_015207065.1 Leptolyngbya cf. ectocarpi LEGE 11479
CCCTCAGTAGCCTCACAGCATTGGGTGGCAATTTATTTGGCCTATTTTTATTTTACAGAACCGGCTATGAATTTCAGGGGTGGCAATGGCAAGAAGCACTAGTGGTATTAGGTATTTTCACTATGCTGCAAGGGTTTGCCGCTACATTCTTAAGCCCTAATCTCAATCGGATTGTCAAACATGTGCAAGAAGGCACCTTAGACTTTGTCCTGCTCAAACCCATTAGCTCCCAGTTTTGGCTATCCACACGAACAATCTCGCCGTGGGGGTTTCCAGATCTGGTTCTAGGCGCTGTCATGGTGCTCTATGCCGGTACCCAGCTAGGTCTTGGCATGAGCAACTACCTGGCAGCATCAGGACCGCTGGCGTTGGGCTTTATCAGCTTGTATAGCCTTTGGTTTATGCTAGGGGCCACCAGCATTTGGTTTGTCAAAATCTACAATGTGACAGAGGTACTGCGCAGCTTTTTAGAAGCCGGGCGCTTTCCAGTTGTAGCCTATCCAGCCGCCTTCCGTATTTTTTTCACCTTTGTGATTCCAGTCGCCTTTTTGACCACCGTGCCGGCCCAGGTATTGCTCAATCGGATTGAGGTCAGCTGGCTAGCCGGCTCATGTTTGTTGGCAGCCGGTTTGTTCCAGATATCTCGTTTATTTTGGCGATTTGCTCTGCGGTTTTACACCAGCGCCTCTAGCTAAAAACGCCCGATCGGAGCGCACCCCGACAATAGGCGATACACTACGAAGGTAGTTGTCCGCAGCCATTCCATGAAACACACTTCTCTTGCTCTGAGCCTGTTTAGTGGGTTGTTGCTGACGGCTTGCAATGGTCCTGCTCAGAACAGAGAGAACGACAAGACCCTGGTGATTTTAGGCTCATTAACCGGTGTGGGCCAAGAGATTGTTGAAGATGCCTTTATCCCCTTTACAAATGAGACTGGGATTGAAGTCGTTTACGAAGGCACAGATGCGTTTACTACCGTGTTGCCAATCCGGGTGGCGGGCGGTGATGTGCCTGACCTAGCGATTTTTCCACAGCCGGGGCTGATGACAGATTTAGCTCGAGAAGGCGCCCTGACGCCATTAGATGATGTTATGGACGTCGCCACACTGACTAAAGCCTTTGGTCCTGACTGGGTCGATCTGGGTACGGTGGATGGCAAAGTCTACGGCCTATGGATGCGCTCCGATCCAAAAAGTTTAGTCTGGTACAACCCCGATAACTTTGCAGCGGCAGGCTATGACATCCCCAAAAGCTGGGATGAGCTGATGAGTCTTACCGAACAAATCGCTAATGAAGGGAAAACTCCCTGGTGTTTCGGTATGGAAAGTGGTGAAGCCAGCGGCTGGGTTGGCACTGACTGGGTAGAAGATATCTTGTTACGCACGGCGGGTCCTGACGTGTATGACCAGTGGGTCGCCCATGAGATTCCATTTAATTCTCCACCGGTAAAAGAAGCGGTAGAAACCTTTGGCAACATTGTGCGTAATGACCGCTATGTGCGTGGCGGTGTGGTAGGTGCTATTAGTACCCCATTTGGGGATGCGCCCGCCCCCTTATTTGATCAGCCACCGGGTTGTTATCTCCACCGTCAAGCGAGCTTTATTACGGACTTTTTGCCGGAGACTGTTGAACCTGGACAAGATGCCCAGGTGTTTTTGTTGCCAGGCTCAGGGGCAAACGCGCCGCTCTTAACCGGCGGCTTAGTCCTTGCCATCACTAACAACACACCAGCCGCTCAGGCTGCGATGCAGTATCTGTCCACGGTCACCCCCCATGAAAGCTGGGCTGCCCGTGGCTATATCAGTCCCCACCGAGGCGTAGATGTAGCCACCTATCCCAACGATGGTGTGCGCCAGATGGCAGAGGTGTTGGCCCAGGCAGAAACCCTGCGATTTGATGGCTCTGATCTGATGCCCGCCGCCGTGGGTACGGGCACTTTTTGGACTGAAATGGTGAACTATGTCAGCGGTGCGGATGTTGATACTGTGCTGTCTACCATTGATGCTAGCTGGCCTGAGAAATAGTTGTTAGCAGCCAAACTATACAGCCGTAGGGTGAGATTGTAATAGTCATCAGTAAATCCTAAGGAGTGCATGCCTAACCGAGTCATCACCCGTTGAGAACGGACATTGTTGGGGCTGGTGATGGCATAAATAGTCGGCAGCTGTAATTCTTGAAACCAATACTTAAGAACAATATGAGCCGCCTCGGTAGCATAGCCGTAGCCCCAGCTGGCAGGGCGAAAATGCCAGCCTATTTCGATTTTGCCGCTATCGGTCCCGTCATTTTTGGGAAGCGGGACTAGCAAAAGGCTGCCAATAACCCGATCAATGGCTTGCTCGACAACGGCCCAAATGCCAAGACCGGTAGCAGCACGCTCACAGTATCGCTGCAGCCGCTGTTGGGTAATTCGAATGGAGTGATCGGACGGGCTCTGTAACCAATCGGTGACCCGCGGATCGCCATAGATATCAAATGCCTGCTGGGCATCGTAGAGCGGATGCCAGTCACGAATAATTAATCGGTCAGTGGTGAGTTGCATGGAAAAGGAGCCAATAAATCTTAGAGCCGATATTGTACCGACCAAGTTTCCCAAGCATTCACCAAGTTTGTAATTTTTGAAAATTTGGGTAGCGGCGTTCGCCGCTACCCAAATTTTATTGATTGACCAATGACCACAGCGGGTGAGACGGCCCCTGACGTCGGATCTGGGCCAATTGATTTTCCAAACGTTTGCGCTCAATAGCAGAAATACCCAAGGTCAGATGGCGTACTTCTCGAATTAGTAGGGTACTGGCTAAACCGATACACAAAAAGAACCCTAGGGAGCCTAAAAAGTTGTATTTAAGCCCATAGTAAACAGAGGTCCAGGTAAAGTAGTCCAACAGCAAACTGATTTCAGAACGAAGCTGCCATAGGGTTAACGGTCCAATGGTTAACCATACACCAACAGTCAGTCGCCACCAGGTCGTGAGAGTATGCTGTCTCAGGGCTTCAATAGCCTTCTCGGTGGCAATATTGGTATACGTAATACTCTCAGTACTTTCAATGTCGTCAGAACCGTTGGAAGAACTCACATTTTTATATTGCGCAGACCCTACTCAGTGGCTGGTGTAGTCATATCGGCATTGGAGCTAGAGATAGAACGCCACCAGGCCAACAGCGTACTGGCAATAAAGATACTTGAATAAGCACCCGCTAAAAAGCCCACAATTAGCGCCAGGGCAAAAAACTTAAGCGTATCTCCCCCAAAGATGACAATGGCAACCAGGGGTAGCACCGTGGTCATGGTGGTGTTGATGGAGCGTCCCAGGGTCTGGTTAACCGCATCGTTAACAATCTGTCCAACGCCTTTGTCAGGCATCAGTTTAAAGTTCTCACGGATGCGATCGTAAATGACCACCGTGTCGTTAACGGAAAAACCAACAATGGTTAAGAGCGCAACGATAAAGAGACTGTCGGCTTCGTACCCCAGGGTCAATCCCAAAATAGAGAAAACCCCCAGAGTAATGAGCACATCATGCATGAGGGCCACTAGAGCCAGCACTGCGTAGTCAAACTTAAACCGCAGGCTCAAATAAACGGTGATACCCGCAAAGGCGACTAGTAGGGATAACAGACCAGCCACCAGCAACTGCTTACCGATGGTGGGTCCCACTACATCGATCTTGGAGGCCGTGGGATCAATTTGCCCCAGCTTTTCTTCTAGTGCCGAACGTAACGCGGTCTGTTCATCGACATTCAAGTTACGGGTGCGAATGGAGATCGCCTGTCCGGAATCGCCCACCAGCTGTAGACTGCTGCCTTCTAATTCTTGTTCATCTAAAATGGTGCGGATTTCGGCTATATCAATGGCGTTCTCGCAGGCAGCCGCGTCATCACAGCTGCGCTCTAGCTGTAACCGAGTCCCCCCAATAAAGTCTAGACCGGGTCTCACTGGCCCATTAAATTGGGACCAGGACAGGGCCATGGCAGCGATGCTCACTAAAATCAGGAGACCGGAAACCAGCCACCAGACTCCTCGTTGTTGAACGATGTTCAGTTTCATGACGGCTGCGAAGTAGAGGGCAGATCGGTGGCTAGGCTGGGGGCAAAATAGCCCACCTTACGAAATTGAGGAAAGCTGATGATAAAGAATAGGAGGTTGCGAGTACAGGTAAAGGCGGTAAATAAACTGACCGCCACCCCCACGGCTAGGGTGAGGGCGAAGCCTTTAACAAGACCGGCTCCAAACCAGAACAGCGCCGCACAGGCAATGATGGTGGTGACATTACTGTCGAGAATACTGGAGAAGGCCCGGTAAAAACCTGACTCAACGGAGCGATAGAGGGTTTTTCCGGCGCGTAATTCCTCACGGGTACGCTCAAAGATCAGCACATTGGCATCCACGGCCATACCGATACTGAGGATAAAACCGGCAATACCGGGCAGGGTCATGGTGACACCCAGAATATTATAGGCAGCCCAGGTCAGGAGGGCATAAACCACCAAGGCAACATCGGCCAAGATACCGGGCAAGCGGTAGTAAACGGCCATAAAAATTAGGACCAGGATCAGTCCGATAATGCCAGCGTATAGACTCCGCTGAATGCTATCGCGGCCCAGGGTAGCGCCAACAGTACGGTTTTCTACCACTTCTACAGGAACGGGTAGTGCCCCACCCCGGAGCTGAATTTCTAAGTCTTTGGAGGACTCGGCATTGAAGTTACCGGAGATGACTGCACTCCCCCCCGTAATCCCTGTAGCAGCATATTCCACATCAACGGTGGGTGCACTCACCAACCGCTCATCTAGGAAAATGCCAAGGGTTCGGCCTGTTCCCGCGATATTTCGGGTCAGCTCAGAAAACATGTTGGCCCCTTCATTGTTGAAGTCAATGACCACTTCCCAAGATTGACCGCTGGTACCTCTGGGGCGAGCAATGGCGTCAGTGAGTTTATCGCCAGTGAGTTCGGAGGGCTCAAAGAGTTCTACCAGGGTCTCACGAGTGGCCTGGAGGTCGGCGGTGAGCTGGGTCAGTTCAGCGGCTTGTTCTTCCGATAGACCATTGGTACCCGCACTGAGCAATGCAGCCTGCTGCTGTTCTTGCTGGCTGACGATCTGGGCCACGGCCTGGAACTGGCCTTCTGTCCCTTGTTTCTGCGACCGGAACTCCAGCTGGGCTGTGCCCCCGAGGACCCGTTGGGCCTGGTCCGGGTCGCTGACACCGGGTAGCTGGATCAGCAGCTGGTCTTGACCAGAGCTTTGGACAATGGCTTCGGAGACGCCTAGACCATTGACACGGTTTTCGATCACTCGCTGGACGGCTTCTAAATCCCGTTCGGTAATCCTAGTGATCTGCTCATTGGGGAGTACCTGGAGTGTGAGTTGGGAACCACCCCGGAGGTCTAATCCTAGCTGGGTGGGCAGTTGCACAATGGTAAAGATGGCTGCGATCGCAAGTCCAACAATGACCACCAACATCGAGCGTTGTTTACCCATGAGCTGTCTCCGTCTTATCCATATGCCTGCGCAACTTAGCTATCCAACAGAACATCCTATTATAGGTTGCCGCCATCGGCCCTCCTAACATCTCCGTAAAAATAAAAAAGCACAGAAATAAAAAAGCACAGAGGACGTATCCCCTGTGCCAGCAGTATAGGCAACGAACAGGCTATACCCGAGCCATCATCATTTTTTCGACGGCCTCTACAATTTGCTTAGGCTGCACAATGGTCAGACTCTCTAAGCGGCCATTGTAGGGTGTGGGAATGTCTTGGGACGACAGACGTAGCACAGGGGCATCTAACTCATCAAAAAAGCGGTCGTTGATAGAGGCAATGATCTCAGCTGCGATGCCACCGGTTTTCATGCACTCTTCCACAATGATCACCTTGTGGGTCTTGCGAATCGATGCGCCAATGGTGTCATAGTCAACCGGCTTGAGGGAAATCAGGTCAATCACCTCTGGATCAAACCCTTGCGCTTCGATTCCTTTAACGGCCTGCAGGACATGGTGACGCATGCGGGAATAGGTGAGGATCGTCACATCCTTACCAGGACGGACCACATCGGCTTTGTCCAACGGCACCAGGTACTCATCGGTGGGCAGCTCTTCTTTGAGGTTATAGAGTAGGACATGCTCAAAAAAGAGAACCGGGTTTTTGTCACGGATAGCTGACTTGAGTAACCCCTTGGCATTGTAAGGCGTAGAGCAGGCCACAATCTTAAGACCAGGCACTGCCTGAAAGTAAGCCTCCAACCGCTGGGAGTGCTCCGCACCCAGCTGACGGCCCACCCCACCAGGACCCCGGATCACCATAGGAATATGGTAGTTGCCGCCAGAGGTATAGGGCAGCATGCCCGCATTGTTGGCAATTTGGTTAAAGGCCAGCAGCAAAAAGCCCATGTTCATCCCTTCAACAATGGGACGCAGCCCGGTCATGGCTGCCCCGACGGCCATACCGGTAAAGCTGTTCTCGGCAATGGGGGTGTCTAGAACCCGCAGAGGACCATACTTTTCGTAGAGACCTTTGGTGACCTTATAGGAGCCGCCGTAGTGCCCGACGTCTTCGCCAATGACAAAGACGGTTTCGTCCCGACCCATTTCTTCATCCACGGCTTCCCGCAGGGCGTTAAATAAAAGTGTTTCTGCCATTAGATACCTGTGATTTTACCTGTAGTTTCCTAGCTGACGGGAGTGCCTGACGGGGCTTACTCTTCTGCAAAGATATAGCGACGCAGCTCATCAGGAGAGGGTTCTGGGCTTTCTTCTGCAAATTTAACAGCGTCCTCAATGTGAGCTTCCAGACGCTTTTTGATCGCCTTTAGCTCCGCATCGTCGGCCAGATTCTGCTCAATCATGTAGGCTTCCATGCGAGTCAGCGGGTCGCGGGCCTGCCACTCATCTTTTTCAGTTTGCGATCGCAGTTCATCTGGATCTGCCAGGGAGTGTCCCCGGAAGCGATAGGTCAGACATTCAATCAATGTGGGACCCTCGCCAGCCCGAGCCCGAGCTACGGCCTGCTGAGCCACCTCGCGCACAGCCAGCACATCCATGCCATCCACCTCATAACCAGGCATACCAAAAACGCTGGCCTTACGATAAATCTCAGTTTGGGATGAGGCCCGCTCATGGGCCATACCAATCGCCCATTTGTTATTTTCAACCACAAATAAGATGGGTAGTTTCCAGAGGGCCGCCATGTTCAGACACTCAAAAAACTGACCATTATTAGTCGTACCATCGCCAAAAAAGGCCGCCGTCACCTGGTCAGCCGAAGCATCTCCCAGGGCATCGCGGCGGTAGCGAGATTGGAAAGCCGCCCCCAGCGCCACCGGAATGCCCTCACCAATAAACGCAAAACCCCCGAGGAGATTGTGCTCTTTAGAAAACATGTGCATTGAGCCGCCCCGGCCCTTACTACAGCCAGTTTCCTTACCAAATAACTCAGCCATCACAGCATTGGCAGGCACACCGGCACTCAGGGCATGGACATGATCGCGGTAGGTGCTACAGACATAGTCATCGGGCCGCATGGACTTGATCACGCCAGTGGATACGGCTTCTTGACCATTGTAGAGATGCACAAACCCGAACATTTTGCCCCGGTAGTACATTTCGGCACATTTGTCCTCAAAGTAACGACCCAGGACCATATCCTCGTATAGCCTCAGACCCTCTTGCCGATCAATTTTTGCTGAAGTCGCTTGAAATGTTGGTAATGTCCTTTCCTGAACCATTGGCTTGCCAGTCGCCTCGCCGCAATACAAATTATGATTATTCCAAAAAAGTGATCAATTAATGATCAACTGCGATAACGCACATGAATATTGGTCCGATTGGGTACAATCGACCGAACCTAATTTTAGACGACAATTCCACCTTCCCGACTACTGATATTCCTTAATCTATCCGAGTATCTACGTAAAGTAATCTGGGTCTAGAAGAAATATTTTAGGCACGACCACTACTGACCCACCAGGCAGCTAGATATGAAAAAACGCTTAGAAAAGCTGACCTTATTGGCCTCATTTTCCTCAAGCAATTGTCTGAAAAGTTTGATTCCTTACTGTAGGCTTTCAAATATCAGCGTTTCATCGTTATTATGAATGCGGTTTTTAGTAAACGACGGTTTAACCCCCTATGGCTTAGATATTTTCTAAACATCACCGTTCTTCGTGCGTGTATATATTAAAGTTCGGCTGAAGTTCGGCAACGCGGCAAGGTCTATATATAGTTGAAGTCAACTCGAATGCTAAGGAAGTCACTGTGCAAATTCCGCTAGATTATTACAGAATCCTAGGGTTGCCCATGCAAGCGACAGCGGAACAACTGGAGCAAGCTCACCGTGATCGGACTCTACAGCTACCCCGTCGAGAATATTCAGAGTTTGCGATTCAGTCGCGCAAGCAGCTGATCGATGCCGCGTATAGTGCATTAAAAGATTCAGGTAAGCGCCAGGCTTATGATGCCCAGCTATTATCGACAGGCAGGACAGGTGATGCCACCTCTGTTTCAATCGACATTCAAGATCAGCAATTAATCGGCGCACTGCTGATCTTGCTAGAACTGGGCGAGTATGAGCTGGTGATTCGCTGGGGGCGCCCTTATTTGAGCAGTGGGGCAAGCCAGCTAGCAGGTAATTCTCAAGAAGAGCTAGCTGATGTTGTACTGACCATTGGATTAGCCTGTCTAGAATTGGGCCGAGAGCAGTGGCAGCAGCATCAGTACGAAAATGCAGCAGAATCTTTGGAAACGGGGCGAGAACTCATGGTTCGAGAACGCTTATTTCCTGAAATGCAGGCTGATATTCAGGCGGACCTCGATAAGCTTAAGCCCTACCGAATTTTAGAGTTAGTGGCTCGTCCCCTGGCTGATAAAGCGGCACGCAAACAAGGTATAGCGCTGTTGAAATCTATGTTGGCAGCCCGGGGCGGCATTGACGGAGCTAATGATGATGCCTCCGGTTTGAACGTTGAGGACTTCTTGCGCTTTGTACAACAGCTGCGTAGCTATCTTACCTCTGCCGAACAGCAAGATATTTTTGAAGCGGAGGCCCAGCGGCCTTCCCCAGTGGGGGTTTACTTGTCGGTCTATGCGCTTCTAGCTCGGGGCTTTGCTAAACATCAGCCCAATCTTGTGCGTCAAGCTAAACAGCGTCTGGCTCTCTTGACTGAACGTCAGGATGTGTATTTAGAGCAGGCCGTCTGTGCGGTGTTGTTGGGGCAAACCGAGGAAGCTACCTATGCCCTAGAACGCAGCCATGAGCGTGAGCCTATTTCTTTTATCAAGGGACATTCTGCTGGTGCCCCTGACTTACTACCTGGGCTATGTCTTTATACAGAGCGCTGGCTACAGCAGGATGTTTTTCCATTCTTTAGGGACTTGGATCAAAGTCATGTCACCCTCAAAGATTATTTTGCTAATGCGCAGGTTCAAACCTACTTAGAGGCGATGCCGTCTGAGGATGGTGGAGCCAGCCGCTTTGGAACGGCAAATTATGGAGATGCGGAATATCGGGAGCCCGCCTTTGGCAGCAGTGATGCCGCCGCTGTGGGGTTAGGAACTGCCGCCGCCGTGGGGGGAGGTAATTTAGGTGTGGAAACGACTCCGCCACCGCCGCCGCCACCGACCTATACGACGGCTGAGGATGTGGCGAGTCTATCGCCAGAGGGTCAGCTAGATACAGGCATGAGTACCAGTGTTGCCTCGGATGAGTCCTCTGTGCGATCGCGACGGCGACCGTCATCTCCTAAGTGGGGGCGTTTGGCCCTGGTGCTGCTGCTGGGACTGCTGGGTCTAGGTCTGCTCGGGTTTATTATGGCCCAGCTTCTCGGTTGGTTAGGCGGGCTATTTAGTGGACCTCAGCTCAAGGGTGATCCATTGGATATCGATGTGGCCCGTCCCACCGTTGAACTCCCGGATGCAGACAGTCAATCGACCGCTGCAGACGGCGATGTGCAGTTGATTGCAGAGGAAGCGATTCAATCTTGGTATCAGGCTAAAGCTGAGGCCATGGGTCCCCAATGGAATGTGGATGCACTATCCGAAATTTTGCTAGAACCTGCCCTATCTCAGTGGATCAATAAAGTCGAACAAAATCAGTTGGATGGTGTTCATGTGGAATACGAACAAACCATCCAAAATCTATCGGCTGAAGAAGTGGGTGACGATCAGATCAGGGTCACCGCTGATGTGGATGAAACGGGCAATTCGTATCTGTTCGGTGAGTACGATGGCGACCTTTCCTATGAAGACCAGCTCACCGTTGAGTACAACCTCATAAAGCAGGACGATCAATGGATGATTGAGTCCTTTGCCGTTCAATAGGTCTTGTCGACCTCACTCCTGACAAATTAGACCCGCACTGGGGACAATTTCAGCAACGGCTACGGCAGTACTATAGGCTGAAACTGCCATAAATCAAGGGCGTTTCTCCGTATTTCGCTTAACACTCCTTTAATTACGTATAGAGAAAACTTTGATATACTCCAAACGAAATTGCTACGAGTAAACACGGAGTCTATTCCCGTAACTAACGCTTCTAAGGAACCCTGTCATGGACTTTCTCATTCCGTTTATTGTTACCTGGCTGATTACCACGATTGCCTTAGTAATCATCACCTTTTTACCCACAGGTGTAGAGTCTGACAGCTTTGGCAAAACAGCGATCACGGCCCTAGTATTTGGCGTTTTAAACGGCATTGTCGGCATCATTGCGGGTCTACCCGTTTTGGGTGGTCTAGTTTGGCTCGTAACCTTGGGTGGGCTGCTGCTCAACCTGATTTTATTTGGACTATCGGCCAAATTGGTGGAAGGTTTCCGTCTACGTTGGGGCATCTGGAGTGCCATTATCGGTGCCTTTTTACTGTCAGTAATCACATCCATTTTGAGCGCAATTATCTAATCACCTGGCCTCTCAGGGTATGAATTCCAGCGTGATTCGCTCTAAAACAACTCAAATTCTTTTTTAAGGAGTGCCGCTGGCACTCCTTTTTTATCGCTGATAAAAACAAGAAGCTATGGTGAAAATTGACAAGGCCCGCCTTATATGTGCTCAAACTTAAAAAAACTTGTAGTTATCTATACTATGATTAAGACATTTGATGTAGGTAGGGCTAGCCTCTGTAGTTTTACCCATGGTTTACATCCTTTGCTTAGGACGAAGGCTGATGATACTCGTCCCATCCAGGTGTCACCCTGCCTTCTTGACTGAGCGTACGGCTTAGGAGATCAGAATGTATGGCTGAGCTTGAAAAGATGCGACGGTATGATGCTGTTGCGATCTCAAACTACTATCGGTTTCGTCTTTGGACAGTCCTTTGGCGGGCACTCTCGGTAGCGTTTATGTTGGGCAGCTTTACCCTGGGGCTATTGTTAGATAGAGCCCTCGGTCGCAAAGCCATCAACGAAGCAAAACGCGCCGCTCAATTGCGCAAAATATTAACCGCTCTCGGTCCCACCTTTATTAAGGTCGGTCAGGCCCTCTCCACCCGTCCTGACCTGGTCAACCCCCAATTTTTAGACGAGCTGATCAAGCTGCAAGACCAGCTGCCACCGTTTGATAACTATGTAGCTAACCGGATTATTGAAAAAGAACTGGGCCGTACCCCCGAAGAAGTTTACAGCTACATTTCAACCGACCCGGTGGCTGCAGCCAGTTTAGGCCAGGTGTACAAAGCACGGCTTTATACCGGTGAAGAGGTTGCCGTCAAGGTACAGCGGCCAGGCCTTGTCCCGATTATCTGCCGTGACCTGTACCTAATGCGCTGGGCAGCTGGCTGGATAGCCCCCTGGCTTCCCCTCAATCTAGGTCATGACCTCACCCTGATTGTGGATGAGTTTGGCTCCAAACTATTCGAGGAAATTGATTACTTAAACGAAGGGCGTAATGCCGAAGCCTTTGCTGCCAACTTTGCCGATGAGCCCAAGGTCAAGGTTCCATCCATCTACTGGCGCTACACCAGCACTCGTGTACTCACCCTAGAGTGGATTGACGGGATTAAGCTGACCGACATCGAACGGGTCAAAGCGGCTGGCCTCGACTCCGATTCCCTCGTCAGTATTGGCGTATCTTCAGGGCTACGCCAGCTGCTGGAGTTTGGCTTTTTCCACGCCGATCCCCATCCTGGTAACCTATTTGCCATGGCCGATGGCTCCATGGCCTACATCGACTTTGGCATGATGGATCAGCTTGGCCAAAGCATGAAGGAAACCCTGGTGGACTCGGTGGTGCATCTGATCAATCAGGAATACGATAAGCTGGCCGATGACTTTGTCAGACTGGGCTTTCTCACCCCTGATGTGGATATTCGCCCCATTGTGCCTGCGCTCCAATCGGTCTTTGATGGGGCCATCGGGGCCAGCGTTGGTGACTTTAACTTCAAGAGCATCACCGATAAATTTTCAGAGGTGATGTACGAATACCCATTCCGGGTACCCGCCAAGTTTGCCTTGATCATTCGCTCCCTGGTAACCCAGGAAGGTCTGGCCCTCACATTAAATCCAGAGTTTAAGATTGTGGAAATTGCCTATCCCTACGTCGCCCGACGGCTGCTGATGGGTGAGACGGAATCCCTCCGGGCAAGACTGATTGAGGTCTTGTTTAAAGAGGGTCGTTTCCAATGGCAGCGTCTGGAAAACATGATTCGGATCGCCCAAGGCGATCAGGGCTTTAACCTGATTCCAACGGCAGGGTTGGGGATGCAGTTTTTAGTGTCTGATGAAGGTCAATATCTGCGTCAACAAATTCTTGCAGCCCTGACGGAAGATAACCGTTTGCACACTGAAGAGGTGGGCCGTCTGTGGGATTTAGTCAAGCGTGACCTACAGCCTGACCAAATCTTTGGAGCAGCCTGGACTGCTTTTGCGGACTTCTCTAGAACTCAGGCCGCAGCCCTGGTACCTGCCGAGCTAACGGCGGTTTTATCAGGAAGTGAGCGTTAGCTAGCAAAGAAATTCGCTAAGCTACATGGGGGTATAACAGCTGGCTTGTGCTCTACAGGACATCACCACGGAGTCATTAGCGAGTGAAATGGGTTTTTAAGCAGCGTCCTTTGCCTTGGATCGTTGGCGGCGTTGCGATCGCAATTATCGGCATCAGTGCAGTGGCCGTACGCCGCTACCGCAGCAGCGACTATGATGTGACCGCGTTAACCGTGCCAGTCGAGTCTACAGAAGTCACCGTACGCATCAACGCCAGTGGTGAAGTAGAGGCCTTTAGCACCGTAAATCTGAGCCCCAAAAACTCAGGTATTGTGGCCGAACTCCTCGTAGAGCAAGGGGATACGGTAGATTCGGGCCAG
Organism: Leptolyngbya cf. ectocarpi LEGE 11479; assembly: GCF_015207065.1. Classification (GTDB taxonomy): domain Bacteria; phylum Cyanobacteriota; class Cyanobacteriia; order Phormidesmidales; family Phormidesmidaceae; genus Leptothoe; species Leptothoe ectocarpi. The sequence continues at coordinate 13,288 of NZ_JADEXP010000152.1, forward strand.
GTGGTAGCCCGGATGGATATTGATGACCTCAATGCCCAGCTGCGTCAAAACCAGGCAAATTTGGCCGAAGCCGAGGCTCAACTGACGGACTTGCTGCAGGGTACAGAGCGGCCCCAGCTGGCCCAGGCTGAGGCCAATATAGAGGCGCTCAAGGCTCAACTGATGGAGGCCGAGGCGAGACTGAGACTGGTGGAGGGAGATTTAGATCGCGATCGCAGCCTCTACACCCAGGGAGCCATTTCTGAACGCGAACTCGACAACAGCCAAAACGCCGTCGATAGTGCCCAGGCCAACGTACGTCAATCAGCATCTCGGGTTGAAGAAGCCCAGCAGCGTCTGCAAGATCTTGAAGATGACCCAGATCCAGAGGATATTGCCCAGGCCAACGCCCGAATAGAACGCGCCAAAGGACAAATCTCCGCCATTCAAACCCGGATCGATAACACCATTATTCGAGCCCCGTTTGGCGGCATCGTCACCCAAAAATTTGCCACGGTCGGAGCCTTTGTAACACCAACCACATCAGCCTCTGAGGCCGCGTCGGCCACCTCCAGTGCCATCGTTGCGATCGCCAGTGGCCTAGAAGTTGTTGCTGAAGTTCCCGAAGCTGATTTAGGTCAGATTCAAGTGGGCCAAACTGTAGAGATAGTCTCCACCGCCTACCCTGAAAACATATTCAAAGGCACCGTACGCTTAATCGCGCCAGAAGCCATCGAGCGTCAAAACGTCACCATCTTCCAAGTCCGAATCCGTCTAAACAGCGGTCTAGAGCAGCTACGGTCCAACATGAACGTCGATGTCGCCTTTCTAGGCAATCGTCTGAGCGATGCCCTGGTAATACCTGCAGTCGCTGTTGTCACCCAGGGCGGAGAAACCGGTGTCTTGGTCCCCGGTGAAAACAACAAAAAC
>NZ_JADEXP010000153.1 GCF_015207065.1 Leptolyngbya cf. ectocarpi LEGE 11479
CAGTAGGGCAGTGCCAGTTTGGGCTGGCGTTCAATCCCCAGCCCAAACTGTCTAATTGCCTACTGCAGATCACCCAAAAACTGCAGGGCCTGTCCCTGATAAAAATAAGGAACTGCACTCTGGGGACGCAGATCCACAGCCACGTCAAAATCGCTCAGGGCACCCCCATAGTCTCGTACCGTCATTCTAAGCACCCCTCGATTACAGCGAGCAGCAAATAAACGAGCGTCTAATCGAATCGCATGGCCAAAGTCCTGTAGGGCTCTGGCATAGTCCCCGATTTCAACCCAAGCAACTCCACGGGAGTTGTACGCAGCCGCACTCGGGCGAATATTAATCACCTGGGTAAAGTCTTCAATCGCCCCGTTACAGTCACGAATGTCATAGCGGGTAACCCCTCGATTAAAGAAGGCTCCCGCATCGTCAGCATCAATAGCAGGATTCTCAAAACGTTGAAGCAACGGGCGAATGACCGATGGGTCAGTGGTGCGCAGCTTTAGTTTCACCGTTGGGAACAAACTAGTCTGGGTGGGTAACGCCCGCATCCCCACTAGAGCGTATTTAGCATCACACACAGCAAAGTTCTCAGTAGTGCCCAAAATCTTAAAGGAGAATAAATCTGGATATTCCTGTTTTAGAGGTAGCAATTGATTGAGAGCCTGTTTTAGGTGCTGATGTCGAGTACTATTCTCACACCAACGCTGGCTAATATTGCGCAGCAACGGATGCTCACGATGCTCTCCCTGGTGACACCAGCCCATATCGAGTCGACAGTTTCGCTCTAACAGCTGGCGAAATTGCTGTAGAAGACTGTCATCTAGCACCACACTATCAGCCCAAGGCCAAACCAGTACCAGCCGTTCACGGGTTTGGGATAGCAACTGTTCTAACGCTTGGCGACTGTTGGACATCCCTCCACTGGACATTCCTTCAGGCGAATCAAAGTCCAACAGCCAATCGCTGGCACTGTTAGCTACAGAGGTGGCTACAGTCGTTTGAAACGGTTCTAAAGTTTCGGACACCGCTTCCAATACAGCCCCCGTAATCATCCCCATTTGCTGATCGGTAGCATCTAAACGCTTTTGCAACTGGGCAACACTGGCGGCACCTGCCTGACTCGGTTCGACTGTTTCTGCCACTGCTTCTAGTATGGAGTCAGTCATACCTTCCAGATGCTGCTCTAACCGCTCCAGGCGTTGTTGGAACTGTTCTGTTCTATCCAAACTTTGGGTCTGCAGTTCCTGCAGGATCAGTTTATCGGCTGTGCTTTCCGTCAGCCGGGTCGTGAGTTCCAAAAACTCATTTCGAGATACCATCCCTGAGACGGTTTGCACCAACTTCTGTACTTCCCCTTTTAGCAACGACTGACGTTCCTCTGTAGTCAGCTGCTGTACCTGCTGCTTGAGATAGGTCAGCCTGTCATTTAGGCCGGTGTAGTTATTTTTTGCATTTGCACCCAGCGATTCTAAATGCACTTTTAGCTGCATGAGCTCTGTCTCAAGCTTAGCCACCATTGTCTCAGTCGCTTCAACACGACTCATATCCGACAACCGCTGACAGCGAGATTTAACATCTTTAAAGTCGATGGACAGTTCTGTATAGCGCTCCTGCAGCTCTACCAGATACTCGCGCAGTTCTTGTAGTTCTGGGAATTCTTTCTCATCGATCTGTGAGGTCAGTTTTTTGCGCGTATGCTCTATCACCTGGGACAGGCTCAAAATATCCTGCTTAGTTTGAGCAACCGTTGACTGCCGCATCGCGCTGAGGTGCCCATGGGTAGGCAGCTCTGTCAGCTGCTCTTGGACATCGTGTAGCCGCTTATCCAGCCTGCTATTGACCGATACCATCACCGATTGGCTTTGGGATAGCTGGGTCTGGAGCTGCCGTCGACTAATTAACCCCAACGCTGCCAACAGCGATAGCGGCGCCGCTGCCAGTAACGCCTGCTGTGTAGCCACCGAAGCGACTGCTCCAGCACCGGACCCTAAAAGCAGTGCATATTCAGTCCAATCAAACCAGCGATCTTTCTTCACAGAGTTTTGCCGAATGCATTGACGAAAAAAGCAGCCCAACAGTCTAGGCGGGCTGCTTATTCTTCTATTCATCTTGAACAATAATCTATCAGGAGATTAGTCAAGTCTTTATGTGTTATTAAACGATGAAATTATCTCAGTATTTACCCGGATACCAAAGGCAATGTTGAAGTTGTGTTCTTCCTTTTATATCAGAGTGATTGAGCCGATTCTTGAATATTGTATTTAAAGAAATCGGATAATGAATGGGTATTTAAAAGCACTATCAGGATCACGAAAGCTAGCTAAGATTGCTAAAATTGGCGTCACCCACTGAAAAATCAACAGGGGAATCACAAACAGCCAGCCGATCAGTAGCCAGCATAAGACTCCGATGATAAAGCTGTAGATCCAGATATTGAGGTGGAAGTTTAATGCCTCTTTAGAGTTTTCTTTAACGACCGGATCGTCAGAAATAATCCACAGGGCTGCCGGTATGCCAGCTGAAAATACCAGCTGACTCAGAAATATAGAGCCGTGGGAAAGAGCCGATAAAACTCTGCGCTTATCGCTGTCAAATGCTGCATCCATGATGTTTTAGTCCTTTTTTTGCTGTGATTTTATAGTAATCGACGCTTTGACTAAGACCGTTAGGGAAAACCGTAGTCGGTACCAATCAAATTATTGCCACCATTGTAATGACTAGGACTGTGTCTCACCCCACCCATCTACAATATAAAAACCGCTGTTTAAGGACAATAAACCATGGAACTAAAACGTCTGGGCCACGTTGCCATTTGCGTAAACGATATCGCAGCTGCGGCCAAGTTTTATCAAAATCTAGGGATGAACCTAGTGTGGCAGGATAGCGACTGGGCATATTTGAAAGCGGGCAACGATGGGCTAGCGCTGCTCAGCCCAGACTATGATCAAGCAGGCCCCCACTTTGGTTTTGTATTTGATCACCGGGCGGCCATTGATGAGGCTTATGCCAAGCTTAGCCAGGAAGATATCAAACTAACTGAAATTCATGAGCACCGTGATGGTACAGCATCCTTTTACGGTCGTGATCCCTTTGGTAATTGGTTTGAGTATCTTTACGAACCCAGTGAATCCAACACGACAGAGACTAAAGCCACTGAACTCGTTGCCTAATGTCCGGTAAAAAGTTGGGGATTGTTGCACCTTGGTACGAACCCATGCCAAATATAGTCGTACCTGCAAGGTGAGATGTTTACGTTTCCTCTCCACTCCTGGGATTCATCAACCCTTTGAAAAGTATGAAGAGATGACTACTGCTGTCCTGGTTCAATCCAGCTTGCGTTAGGCTGAGAAATCACTCTATCGCTTATCCGGTTACGACAGCTATTGTAATTTTATATCGTCTCAATACTCATTTGTTTCCTCACTGTTATTGAATTGCACTAAGAATAATAATGGTTCAAAAAAATCAGATTTTGGCTCCATCAATTGCTGTGGTTGCAGCAATTGGTCTGATTGGTGCCACGTTTGGAATTATCTCGGGCAGTCTGAATCGGGCATCGAATACGTCTCAACCAAGTGTTCAGGAAACCCCAGCGGTAACGCCGACACCCTCGCAGCGCTCTCTGGCCCAGCATACGGCTACTGTGCTCAGTGTCGATCTGCGGCCCGATGCTTCTCTATTGGCCAGCGGCAGCTATGATCAAACTGTTAAGCTATGGGATCTATCGGCGGGGAAAGTGCAGCGCACTCTCAACCATGCAGGCCGGGTAAATAGTGTGATATTTACCCCCGATGGACGGTATTTGATCACCGGAGGAGGAGATGGCGATATTGTTCTCTGGAATGCCGATACGGGTGTAGAAGAGCATCGGTTTTCCGGTCGTTCTGGCAGGATTTTGAGTCTAGCGGTCAATGCTGATGGCTCGCTTCTAGCCAGTGGTGGAAGTGAGGGCACCATTCGTATCTGGAATCTTGAGAAACGATTGGAAGAGTTTACCCTGTTGGAGGCTGGCGCACCGCTTAATGCCATAGCATTCTCTGCCGCTAATGCTCAACATGTTGTCAGCGGCGATAAAGATGGGGTGATTACCCTATGGGACATGGACAATAAAACATCCGTGCGCACCTATAAGTCAGGGACCGATAGAATAACAGGTGTGGCGGTTAGCTCTGATGGGGAATATATTGCCAGTAGCAGCTATGATACCGATGTCCAAATTTGGAATTTGTCGACGGGGGCTATTGAAAATACCCTAAGCGGTCACGATTTTGTGGTGGCTAATGTGGTCTTTAGTCCTGATGGTAAAACCTTGGCCAGTAGCAGTTTTGATGAAACTATTAAACTATGGGACTGGCAACAGGCTACAGAACGCTGCACCCTACGGGGACATTCTGGGTTTGTCTATGGTCTTGCCTTTAACCAACAAGGAACAATGTTAGCCAGCGGTGGCTATGATGGCCTGGTGAAAACCTGGTCTCTAGATGATCAAAAGACTGGGTGTTCACCAGGCTAATGGCGTTGTTGATTGAGACCATGAAAATGCTATGGTCTCAATTTATCTCTCGGATACCTGTTGGGCATCCTCTAGCCAGCCGTCAAACGCACCTTGGTTCTCTCGAATCCATTCCTCTGCATGGCGACGAATATCTTCAGGATTATTCTCTCCATTACGCATACGTTGATTTTGGAGGCTGACATCCATAATCGGAATATTGACTAGCTCGAACCATCGAGCAATGTCCGGATTCTCTTTTAGGAACTCACGATTTGCTAGGATGTGAATATCATTAATCTCAAACCCGAGATTTTTACCATCAACGATGGATGCATTTTCCTGGGGACCAAGGGGAGGCACATCTAACCAAACAACATCTTGATCTGGGACTAGAGCACTGCTAACCCATAGAGGTGTCCATGTGAAATAAAGCACTGGTTCACCTGCGTCGTAGCGCTCAATAATTTTCTCCATAGAGGCATTGTAATCATGGCTGTCCTGTTCTACGGTGTCGCGCAGATTGTGGTCATCTAAATGGGATTCAATCACTTCTCGACAGGCCCAGCCACGGGGACAGCCTACCAGATTAGCTTTGCCATTGCCGTCGGTGTCAAATAGTTGCGCAATTGCTGGATCCTGGAGATCGGGTAGGCCCGTAATATTTCTTTCAGCTGATGTTTTTTTATCAATGAGATATCCCTGCAGGGCACTCTCTACCACAGGCTCCAAGCGTTTGAATGAGGTGTTTCCACCGTTTTGTTCAAAGAAATCCTTGTGAATTGGGTACCAATGAACGGCTGTATAGTCCAAATAGTCACGGGCAATAGCTTGATGAATAACATCGTATTCTAGTTCGGAGCCAGAGACGGGAGTATGGCCTAACTTTTCTAGTCCGATATTAATGATTTCAGTTTGAAAAAGTTCTTCTAAGCTGGCATAGGCCGACCGAATGACTTTATCTGAACCTACTGCGATGTTTTGATTGGAACTAGCTCGACAGCCAGAAGATAAAAATAAAGCGCTCAGTGACCCCAGCAAGACAGCCCATCGCTTGATTAGATGAACAACATTGTTGGATGAATCAGGCAATGAATATCTCATAAGCAATTAATTTATGCGTTCAATAGAGTAGGCTATTAGCATCGATTCTACGCGATATTGCATGGCTAGTTTATACATCAGCTTAATGTTTATCTAATCTTGAATTTTTTGTGGGTCTCTTACGCGTGTGTGCTGATTACAGCTAGGTGAGACCGTAACAATTAATTTTCTAGTTGGATGATCGCATCCCGATATGGGTTACCATGCGGCAAATATCTTTAATCTCTTTACTGATAGCGTACTCCCAAATACTGGGATAGTTTGTCTAGCAGTTCATCTCTGCGGAAGGGTTTACTCACAAAATCATCACAGCCAGCCCCCAGGCTTAGTTCACGGTCTTTGGCAAATGCATTGGCAGTCAGCGCCACAATGGTAGGGGAGGAGACATTGGTTTCTCGACTTTTTTGCCGAATTTGGCGGGTGGCTTCCCAACCATTCATGACCGGCATTTGCATATCCATCCAAATAAAATGGGGGTGCCAGCTTTCCCACAGCTCTACGGCTTCTTGGCCATTGGCTGCTTCACGGATCTGAAATCCTAGGGATGTTAGCAGTTTGTTTAGAAGTTTTCGACTAATGGGTTCATCGTCGGCAATCAGGATGCGAAAGTTTATCTGGTCAGCAACAAGGGCTCCCACCTTCTCAACCGGAAGCATACTCTTTTGGGATGACGGTTCTAGATTGACTGGAATATCAAACTGAAATATTGTTCCTTGATACGAACCACGTTTAACAGTAATCTCTCCCCCCATTAAATTAACTAGCTGCTGACTAATGGGTAATCCTAAACCCACACCCTCTAAGGAGGTCTGACCGATTGTGCCTTGGTTAAAAATCTCAAAAAGCTGAGGGACATCCTCTGCGGCAATGCCAGGGCCTGTGTCTTCAACTTCGAAGTGCAGCATAATTTGAGCTCGATCAACCACAGTCTCTGAAAGACGTAGAACAATGCTGCCTACCTGGGTAAATTTGATGGCGTTGTCTAACAGATTAATGAGTATTTGGCGTAGTTTGCCTTCATCGGTGGTGACGAACTGACGCACATTAGAACGCCGCTCAAAATGCAGCTGCAACTCTTTTGCGTTTGCTTTTGGCTCCAGCATGCCCTGCAACAGATTTAGGAGACTGTACAGGTCTACGTTAGTTTCGTTTAGGACAACGCGATTTGCCTCTATTTTAGAAATTTCGAGAATATCGTTGATTAAATTGAGCAGATGTTCGCCACTGAGATTGATAATGTCTAGAGACTTTTGCTGTTGCTCGGTTAGGGATGGATCTTGGTCCATGAGCTGAGTAAAGCCGAGGATAGCGTTGAGAGGGGTGCGAAATTCATGGCTGATCTTGGCTAAAAACTGACTTTTGGCTTGGGACGCAGCCTCGGCTCGAATTTTATCTTTTTCTAGTTTGAGGTTTTGCTGGGCCAGCTCTATGCGATATTGTTGCAGCTTGAGGGCTTCGTAACCTGCGATCGCACTAGCAGACCCCATTAATGCCATAAAAGGAGGAACCACCGGAATCCACCATCCGCCTAAAAAGGCTAGGTAGCTACAGCCCACCAACAGCCCCCCCGCCACAATTACTGAGACAATCCAGACCACTAGACGGGTTAACAGCCGTTGACTATGGCGTTTTACCGCTAGCAACCACCAGTAGCCCACAGCCCCAACCCCGGACCAAACCAGTATCCAGGCCAGTTCCATGGGCTCAGTCCACACCCGTAGAACAGCACGACCATCGAGGGCTGCACTGATGATAGTGCTGGCTAGGTTCGCATGGATCACCATGCCTGCCGTTGCTTCCGGCGTATTGATCAGACGGCTACTGTAGGGAGTGTAGAACAGATCATTGAGGCTGGTGGCCACTCCCCCCACGATGACAATGCGATCGCGAATCTGGTCGGGTGCCACCCGATTATTTAAAACATCGGTCACCGACACTTGGGGAAAGGATTGGTCATGGCCTCGAAAGTTAATCAGAATTTGATAGCCACCGGTATTGGTGCGAATATAGCCACCGTCGTTGCGGCGCAGGGGTCTGAATCTGGCCTGCCCCAGCCGATATATTTTTCGATCCGCATCGACGATCTCTTGGGGCACGTCTTGAGTCGCCAAATACCGCACCGCTAGCTCAGCGCCCAACCCCAGCCGTAGCTGGTCATCGGTATTGGGATGGGATAACAACCCCCGACGAAACTTGCCATCGGCATCCACCAGTAAATCGGTCAAGGCCACTTGTCCCTGACGTTCTAGCTCATCCGGGGGGGCCACCGTGCGGCCAATGGCTTTTTCCACCCCAATCAGATTCGGGGTGGAGGCCATCACCTCGACCCAGTCCTGATAGCCAGGCTCTACCGGCAGATCGCGGTATAAATCTAACCCAATGACAGCTGGCTGATGCTGATTGAGGTTGCGCATCAGCTGGGCTAGGGTGGCATCGGAGAGGGGCCACTGCCCCAGGGCATTGATGTCGGCTTCTGCGATGGTGACCAGGACAATGCGGTCGTCAATGGATTCTGTTGCCCTTAGCTGAAAATACTGATCGTAGATGGCCCATTCTAATAACTGCAGTGCACCTGTATAGCGCATGGCGATCACGACGCCAGCCATAATCGGCGTTGTTAAAAGTGCAGCAATCCATCGCATTTAAGTCATCTAGGCCACTTGAGAAGTCTTGTCTGTCCGCTGTTTGGTGTTCTTGTCCTACGGGGTTTATTCGTCGTTCGATTCGTCGTTCAATAATGGCATGTTTGCGATCGCACCCAAATTTTCAGCTTGGAGGACCTCAGCCCAATTATTCTCAAGGATACTATTCTCTGGCTGGGTATGTCGCAGGTTAACCAGGGTGGCCAGCATATCATGCCAAACTCCAGAGCGCCCATAGACCGCTGATTGGGAGAACAGCGACGGTTCCTCGGTCAGCGCCTCAGACAGCGTCTCAGACAGCTCCACACGACGGATTTGGCCTCTGGCTATGGGGAGATCCGTCTGAGTAGGCTGACAGAGAAGAGCTAGGGACCAGTGATAGGTTTGCCCCACTGCCAGTTCAGGACTATCGGCTGGCAAAGCAATTTGCAGGACACCGCCAGTTTGAGGAATTGGGATCCGGCTTTGATAGAGCCCGCGCTGGTTCTCATCCCTCAATGTCAAATGGGCCTGAGGGGCCGTTGTCGGTGGCACATACACCAGCAGGGTAGGGTGAGGGGCAACGGTTAACCCTAGACCAGACTCAGGAATTAGCGCTGTCAGGGGTACACCATAGGCATCATCATGACTACACTTTGTCTCAGTAGGACGAGACGCCCCACCCCGAGAATTGTCTACCCTTTCGTCAGTGGGCGGGTCAAAGAGGACCATGAGCTTGGCATCTGCCGTAGCGCCTCCCAATCCGAGCAATAGTGTGGCCAGGAGAGGGAGATACAGACGCGGGGAAGATTTCATCAGCATCGGATACAAAAAGGGGAGATTTTCTATTATGGAAGCTGCCGTATATACATATCTAGAAGATTGAGTTGGAAAGTGGCTCTAACTCCTGCATTACCCCTCATCCTAAATCCTTCTCCCTGGGGGAGAAGGACTTTGAGTCTAGCTCCCCTTCTCCCTGGGGGAGAAGGGGTTGGGGGATGAGGGCTCGAAGCTTTGAGCTTACTCTCCGACTTGTGTATACACGGCAGATTATGGAAGGGGAGATTTTAAAGGAATATGTAGGATGGGCCAATACTCATGGTCTGAATTAGTTATCCCTCTCAATGGAAGACAGAGTGGGCACCCGGACTAAACCTTATTTAATTTTCTTGTTTAGTTCCCCAAGATTTAGAATCACTTCATAAAACCTCACGACAAACCTCAGGATCTGTTCTTTTATTTATACAGATGATGTCTGCACAGGTTGCCATAAAGCGCCTGTGCAGACATCATCTTTGGAGCTTATAAAAGCTTTATCCCTTTATCCCTTGGGCACTACAGCCAGTCGCTACAGCCAGTTGCCCACCAAAACAAACGGTGCCCAGTAGAAAGGCTGCCGATACTGGGGCTGTTTTAACAAACTCAGCTGGGCTGCCCGCAGGGCCGTCGCTTTAGTCATACCGGGGTGATCCGTTAGCTGTTGGTAAAACTCTCCCATCAGCGTGGCGGTAGATTCATCATTCACCTGCCACAGAGTAGCCAGAGTACTGCGGGCTCCAGAGCGCAGGGCAATTCCAGCCAACCCTAAGGCCGCCCGTCTGTCCCCCGTAGCCGTTTGACAGGCACTGAGCACCAAAAGTTCTAAGGGCTGCTCTGGATCTCGCCGTCTAGGCTGCAGCAGGGCATCTAGATCTTGAACATTGATGCGGCCATCCCAGGTGACTAAAAAGGTATCCTCTGCCCTAGAGCTAAACTGGCCGTGGGTGGCCAAATGCACCACTGTAAAGGGGGTTTCCCCGAGGGTGCGCTTTAGGCGCTCGGTGGTAAAGGTTTGATTGAGCAGTTGGGTGGTGGGCAGCGTAGCGGCAATTTGGCTGACTTCGGTATCCACAGCGGGCAAGGCGGCAAATCCTTGTTGAGGGACGCTCAGGCCACCGGTCAATACCTCCAGACGGTCCACATTGAGGGACTGGGGCTCTAGCAGCTGTAGCCCTGGACTAAGAGCGATGCTGTAGCGTTCGATTAAATACTGTTGTCCATCGTATAACGCCGCCATGGGTAAATTGCGCAGCACGCCATCTAAAACAAAAACCAGCGTTTGGGTATCCCCTAAAAACGCCTCTGCGGGCCGGATCAGCCAGTCATAAAGCTGCTGAGACACCTGCAGCCGATCCGCTTCAAAAAAGTGAGGATTGAGATAAAGCTGCAGCTGGGCGAGGGCGGCCTCAATGTCAGCCTGGGGCAACCGAGTTTCGTAGTGAAATAGGGGCTGCCCCGGTCGAGAAACAATCACAGCTAACCGGTCGGGCAAAATAATTGGATAAAGCACAGCGGCCGTGGCATCCACTGTGTCAATTAGCTGAGGTCGGGCCTGCAAACACGCGTGGCGAAAAAAGTTATCCAGCTCCGCCAGCTGTAGGGATTCAATCAGCTGTCTGGCCTGGTGCAGCTGGGTCTGATCCGGACGGTTATCTAATAGTAACGACACCAGCTCACGGTAAACCGGCTCCACGGTTTCGAGAAAGGAAAACTGTAGATCGGGGTTGAGGGCTACCAGCTCCTGACGCAGCGATTGCAGCGAGTTCACTGCATGACCGTAGGCTGCGATCGCAGCCTCCGTCTGCCCCTGCTGCGTTAAAATCCGCCCCAGCTGCCACTGCCAGGCCGTTTTCAAATCAGGGGCATCCAATCCTGCTGCCAGCTGCATGGCCTGGTGCGTTAACCGCTGCGCACCTTGCCATTGCTGAGCGCTCTCATAGAGATGGCCCAGCTGCCCTAGGGCAAAGGCTTCAGCCCTGGTATCCGATAAACTACGGGCCATCTGCACCGCATCGGCCAGCAGGCGGGCAATCTGAGTTTGCTGGGCCGGCTGAGCGGGTAGGCCTTGAGTCGCACGGATCCAACTATCGGCAAAATTAACTTGGGCATAAACGCTATCCCGCGACGGGGACAGAGCCTTGAGCGGTGGCAGCAGCGTCGATATGAGTGACTGAGCGGGAGCCCACTGTTCGGTTTTGACCAAAAGTTGGAGCTGATGGAGCTGAGCCTGAATCTGGGTCAGCGGCTGGACAGCGATTTCAGCTGCCCGTTGATAATGGGTCAGGGCCGCAGCGGTTTCTCCTTGAGCACTCAGGGTATCCCCCAGACTGAGCAGCGTGGCACTGGCTTGCTCCGCAAACACTGGTGTGGTTGCGGCTAGCTGCTGGGCAATGGTCAGACTTTCTGTGAGTAGGGATTGCGATCGCTCCAAAGCACCCACAGCCTGCAGGGCTGTACCCAACAGCTTGAGACTGGTGGCTTTGACGGCCAGGTCAGACTGGGCCTCGACCGCCGTATGCGACTGCTCTAATAACCGCTGAGATTGTTGATAATGGCCCAACGTTTGTAGTGCCCTGGCCTGATTGAGCTGCGCCCCCAGTTGTCCCGTGGCGTCACCCACCGACCCATAGATAGCCGCCGCCTGTTTCCAGGTCTCAATTCCCTGTTCCGGCTGTCCCAGCACCAGCTGCAGTTGACCCTGCAAATTCAGGCTGGCCCCCAGCAGCGACTCGGATTGCGAGGTCATGGCCAAAAGCGTTTGACTCTCGGTGTTGGCCTGCTGGGCTAGCTCCCATTGGCCGAGGTTGAAATAGGCAAGCGCCAGATAGTGTAGTGCCCTGGCCTGGTCTAAGGAATGGCCATGGGTCCCATAGGCTTTAGCTGCCTGCTGCCAGACATCAGCCGCCGCTGCCAGCCGTCCCGCTGCAAATAAAGCAGAGCCTTCAGCCATAAATGCATCAGGTGAATTAGGTGAATCATCCCTAACCCCACTGCGTCCCTGTTCGGCACCATGGAGCGAGACACGTATCGGGTTTAGATGGACGGGGAGAGACCTCTGGGTGCTTGCCATCCCAGGTATGCCCCAGATGACGAGCCAGCAGCTGGCCGCCATCAACATCAACAGCCAGCGCCGCCCAATATGTCGCCACCAGTTACACCACCAAGGTCGTCTGTTCAATACCCGCACCAGTCGCATCGCCATTCAGCCTCCCATGCTTTTGGGAAACGGCGTCTAAACAATTTAATTCCACTAATCTCCATAGTAATCGGGACATACATCAGGTAACTTGGGTCGTAGATATAGTTCTTATGTTCTGAACCGTCCTGCAAGCGAGGCTCCTGGCGATGTCCCGACTAGACCGGTCTAAGCTGACAGGCTGGGGAATGGCCTTGCTGCTCAGTACCCTCGCCACTAACGGGTTCTCCCCAGCTGCCCAGGCGCAGATCAGTGCTGACACCAGCTTGCCTGTTAACTCGGTCGTGCCCGATGGGTGTACGCTTTGCCCCATTACTGGGGGGACTCTGACCAGCGATCGCCAAACCCTGTTCCATAGTTTTCAACAGTTTTCAGTGCCCACGGGTGGGGCCGCTCTCTTCCAAAATGACCCGGCCTTGACCACGATCATTACCCGCATTACGGGGAATTTGCCCTCTGACATTGACGGTGCCATTACCGCCCAGGGCAACGTCGATTTATTTTTGCTTAACCCCAACGGCATAATTTTTGGTCCCAATGCCGTGCTCCAGGTGCCAGGCTCCTTTATTGCCAGCAGTGCCGATAGTGTCGTCTTTGACAACGGCGATGTTTTTAGCGCCACCCAGGCCAATGCACCGCTACTCACCGTAAGTACTCCCGTTGGGTTACAGCTGGGCGCAGCACCAGGAAATATTCGAGTGGAAGGTCTGGGCACCTTTCCCCCGACACTGCCCGGTTTATTTGTCTCCCCCGGTCAAACACTGGCGCTGGTGGGCGGAGATGTCACTGTGGCCGGGGGCACCGTGTCGGCCCCATCGGGACGATTGGAAGTGGGTAGTGCGGCGGCGGGTACGGTCAGTCTAAAACCTGTGCCTACCGGCTTCGAGCTGGAGTACCCTAACATTCCCACATTGGGCGCGATTAACCTGAGTCAGGGAGCCCTGCTGAGCACCATTGGTCCCGGTGCCGGAGACATTGATTTACAGGGACAAACGGTGCTGGTTGAGGACGGTTCTCAGGTTTTAGCAATTACCCTAGGGCCTTTGCCAGGTGGAGATTTGAGGGTCACAGCTGACTCGGTCACTGTGCAAGGCGACTCCGCTAATGGTCAGATCATTAGCCGTTTGAGTACAGATACGATTGGCGACGGCAGGGGCGGTAACCTGATCGTTAATACGAGGCAGCTGCAGGTGCGCGATCGCGGTTTACTGTCCGCCTCTGCTGGGGGCAATGGACCAGGCGGCAACCTGATGCTGCGAGCTAGCGATTCGATTGAACTCACCGGCTTAGGATTTGACACCTTACAAGGCCTGTTACTCAATGCCATTCAAGGTACGTTAGACATTTCTGCCGTCGAAAGTGGTCTCTTGGCAGGCAGCGGCGGCTCGGGGCCAGCAGGTCAATTATTAATCGATACGGCTCGACTGCGGTTGCAAGATGGGGCTATCATCTCCACGACTACCAGCGGTACCGGTGCCGGGGGTGATGCCCGAGTCACAGCTACTGAGTCGGTAGAAATTATCGGCTCGGCTCTCTTAACCGGTACTCTTCAGGGCACCACCGAGAATGCTGGCGATTTAAGCCTCAATACCCAACGTCTGCTCGTACGCGATGGCGGACTGTTACAAACATTCACCTTTGGTGCTGGCAATGGTGGCGACTTGGTGGTTAACGCCACTGAGTCGGTGGACTTGTTGGATACACCAGCGGGGGCCATTGCCCCCACGGGGATTTTTGCCAACAGTATTTTTGGCACTGGCCCAGGGGGCAAGATCGAGATTAATACGCAAGAACTCACCACAGCGGGTGGGGCGCAGATTGGCAATCAAACGGGGGCGTTGCTGGGTAC
>NZ_JADEXP010000154.1 GCF_015207065.1 Leptolyngbya cf. ectocarpi LEGE 11479
ATATGTTACCCACACCTCAAATGATCGGTGAGGAAAACCGAAATATCAAAGATTCATAACAGAATAAAACCGCTCGAAGATGGGCACTCGCTCTGATTATGGGAGGTTCACCGGGTATCTGGATTCACAGGCGCTATGTACTGGGTATTTGCGCGTACGTAACAGCTGTAAGATACAGCCCTTTCACCAACAACTCGACGGTTTAAATCAAATACATTTGCAGTTACTTTCAACCAAGGCTGGCCATCCACTAGTTCAATAGCATCCTCTGTGTCAAAGACGGAATCAACAACCGCTCCATAGGCCAAGGTTACAGCAACAACGCCATTGGCGGTACGACAGTTGAGCCCGGCTGCATCCGTCTCAACGACTACCCATTGCCAGTGAGGATAGGTGCCCCGATTACCCTGTACTCTCGCGGAGAGAAAGTCACCGTTAGTATCAAAATTTGGTACATTTGCCATCTGTGCCTGGGCTACGGGCACCATAAAAAGTCCACAGAAAAATGAGGCCAACAATATACGGAGCGTCACGGCTATATTCCCAAAAGTCAGCTCAGCTAGGATAACACTGCGATTAGCTGCTGCATCTACGGAAGGGCTGAGGTGTAAACCCCAACCCACTCCCTTATCGTATTCTCCTCAGCTTCAAAGAAGCCATGGTGTTTGATACTAAACCGTCCACTGGCATTTATGCTGAGCAAGCTATGTCTGATCAGCCATATCAAACAACAGAATCTCAGCGTCGTCTGAGCGTCCTGTTAGCACCAGTACTTCGGATGCTGTCACGGCAGCTCCATCACCAGCACTGAGAAAATGCTCATTCAGGGAAATACCCCCGCGAACTACCTGTATCCATACAGCCCGATTGGCCTGAATTGTGTAATCAATGTGCTCATTGGCACTCAGTCGAGCCGCATAGAGATTGATATCCTGATGAATAGTAACAGAGCCGTCACGACCACTGCGAGAACCGACAAGACGTAATTTCCCTTGCTTCTCTTCAGGGCCAACATAGGTCTGTTCATATCCCGGCTCTATACCCTGTTTTTCAGGCAGCACCCAAATCTGGAGAAAGTGTACCGGATTCTCTTTTGAGGCATTGTACTCGCTGTGGCTGATGCCGGTGCCCGCAGACATCCGCTGCACATCTCCCGGACGGATGATGGAACCATTGCCCATGCTGTCCTGATGCTCCAGAGCACCCTCAATAACATAGGAAATAATCTCCATATCTCGATGACTATGGGTGGGGAACCCCTGTCCTGGAGCAACTTTATCTTCATTGATCACCCGCAGACTGCCAAACCCCATATGGGCCGGATCGTAATAACTGCCAAATGAAAATGTGTGGTGGCTGTCAAGCCAACCAAAATTAGCGTTGCCCCTTGCTGATGCAGAACGAATGGTGATCATGGTTTTACCTCCCGTTAGTTCTATTGGATGGGCATGATTTAATTATGGATTGCAATCTATAAAACGACAATAGGCAATTTAATATACAGACTGTCCTTAAATAGGCAACAATGAAGCTAGAAGCAGGGAGCAAATAAACTCCACTTGAGCCGGACTATTTCCGTGGGAAACGCTTCGCGAACGACTCCGCTCAGTCCTCTACTAATAACGTTGAAGGATATGGATTGTATTAGTTTCTCTGTTTTTAGGGGTTGGCTCAAAAATGAAATGCTCGTAGATCGAGTTTCGACTCCGCTCAACTCTCGAAGCTAGAAGGTTGAGCGAAGTCGAAACCGGGTTGATCGGGTACATTATTTAGCCGCAGATCCCTTAGGTAGTAGTTCAGTCAAAGGACTAAGCAGTGTGGATAAGTTTGCGGCCATGCAGGCCTTTGTACAGGTGGTAGAAGCCAATGGTTTTGCCGCTGCGGCGCGGCTTATGGGCCTGTCTCGTTCAGCGGTCAATAAACTGGTGATTACCTTAGAGACGGAGCTGGGGGTGCGGCTGCTGCAGCGCAGTACCCGGCGGGTGACGCCAACCGCAACAGGCATGGCGTTTTATGAACGCTGTTTGAGTATTTTGACAGATCTGGAGGAAGCAGAATTAGCGGTTTCTCAGGCTCAAGTTGAACCGGTGGGGCCATTACGGATAAATGCTCCGATGACCTTTGGTACCTTGCATTTGGGTCCGGTACTAGCGGAGTTTATGGTTCAATATCCTGGCGTGCAGGTGCAGCTTACCCTAGAGGATCGGTTTGTGGATCCGGTGGCAGAAGGGTTTGACCTCACCGTGCGGATTGCTCAGCCGGAGACGTCACCGCGTTTGGTGGTCCATGAGTTAGCCCAGCTCAGTCGTTTGCTGTGTGCGGCCCCAAGTTATTTACAACACCGTGGTATGCCTCGGTCAGTCGAGGAATTGAGTCACCACAGCTGTTTAGCCTATGGGGAGCTAGCGGGTCGGCATGAGTGGTTGTTGGAGGGGCCTGCCGGGGAGAGCAGAGTTGTGGTTAATGGGGTGATGTGCTCTAACAATGGGGAGGTGCTGAGGGATGCCGCCATCCGGGGGTTGGGAATTGTGTTATTGCCGGAATTTATTGTTCAACAGAGTTTAGAACAGGGCAGTCTACAAGAGATTTTGGTAGATTGTCGGCCCCAGGCATTGTCTCTATGGATAATGTATCCCACTAATCGACATTTGTCGACAAAGGTACAGTTGTTAACAACGTTTTTACAGGAACGTTTTGAGAAGCTTTTTAGCCTGTAGCTGGTTGTGCTGATTCAGATTGGTTAACTCCGAATAACCATGATTTACCAACTCCAAAACAATTTATCTTGATAGATATATCCTTTATATATCAAGCTTTAGATTCATATAAATCTCATAGTCAGGATCAGTGCCTGAGAATATACTGAGAACAACTTGAGAGCTTTCTGTCTTTGGGGACACATTTTATGGTGATGCCGTAGCTTCTGCATCGCTCTTTATCTGCTTTACACACGTAATTTACCAACTCCGTTAGTTGCGATGGAGTCATTTAGTGCTGTCTTCAGAATTCATCTCTTCATTTAAGCCTCAAACAATTAACACTGTTTTTTAAAAGTATGTCTGCAAATACAACTCTTATCCCAGACCCCTCTGGGACTAGCTCCATTGCCTTTGTCGATAGTGATGTTAGCCAGTCCGATACCCTCATTCAGGGGCTACAGGCAGATAAAGTCTTTTTGTTAAATGCTCAAACCAGTGCCATTGAGCAAATCACCCAGACATTGGGTCAGTATCAAAATTTAGAGAGTGTTCACATCTTCTCCCACGGTAGCGAGAATGCCCTGCAGTTTGCCAACGGCTATTTTTCCCAAGCTAACCTAAGTGAGTACGAAGATGAGTTGGCGGCCTGGGGCAAGGCCCTATCGCCCAATGGTGATTTGTTGTTCTATGGGTGCAACCTTGCCGCTGGTGGTGATCAATTTATTCAGCAGATTAGTCAGCTCACCCAGGCAGATGTGGCGGCTTCTGATGATATTACAGGTCACACCAGCTTAGATGGAAACTGGGACCTGGAGAGAAGCATTGGTAGTATTGAAGCGGCCATAGCGGTAGACCCGGCTACTCAAGCGTCTTACCAAGGGCAGCTCAAGGTTATTGAGGGCACTGCGGATGCTGACGGTCTGCTCGAGGGTACTGCAGGAGATGACATCCTGAAGGGTCTGGGCGGCATTGATGCACTCAGAGGTAATGGCGGTGTCGATCTCTTTGTCCTGGGTGATGAAAACGGCGGTGACTATGACCAGGCTGGTTTTAGTGACTATGCCGATATCCTTGACTTTACTATCGGAGAAGATCAGATTCAGCTCAACGGGGTGCTTGGTAACTACACCTTCCAAACAGTGGGTAACAACACCTGGATCTATAAGGGAGACGCCAGCAACGGTGAACTGGTGGCGGATATCTTTAATACCAATGGTGCAGATATCACCGGTAGCATTGAATTTGTAGATGGGGATACGCCGCCACCCCCACCGCCGCCGCCCACGCCTGGCGATACTATCTTGGGCACAGCAGGCAGTGACGGCCTGCTAGAGGGGGCAGCGGGGGATGACACCTTAAAGGGGCTGGGCGGTATTGATTCTCTCAGAGGGAATGCAGGGGCGGATGTCTTTGTTCTGGGTGATGAAACGGGCGGTTTCTATGACAAGGTTCAGTTTAGTGACTATGCTGATATCCTTGATTTTATGCTGGGAGAAGATCTAATTCGGCTCAATGGTGTGGCCGCTGACTATTCCTTCCAGACGGTTGGCAACAATACCTGGATCTACAAAGGCTCTCCCAGTAACGGTGAACTGGTAGCCGATGTCTTTAATACCAATGGGGCAGACATTACCAACGGCATTGAATTTGTAGATGGGGACACGCCACCGCCGGAGGTTTCCACATTTGCCTTAAAAGATAGTAATACCGTCTTTGTGAATGAGGCGGCGGGGGTGGCCACTGTCACCGCTGTGCGCACGGGGGGCAGCCAGGCTCAAGCCACCGTGGAATATACCTTGAATGAACTGGGTGAAAATTCTGCTACAGGAGATGTGGACTTTATTCGGCCTACCTTTGATGGACGACCGAATACTGGACAAATTGTTTTTGCCCCTGGAGCGACTGAGGCTTCGTTCACCATTACCATCATTAATGACACCCTTAGTGAAGGTAATGAGACCTTTGCCATTGGTCTCCAAAACCCTAATGGAGAGAATACCCTAGGGGCACCACGCACAAAGCTGGTGACCATTTTAGATGACGATGTTGCTGCCACAATCTCCCTGAGTCAGGCTACGCTCAATGTGGCAGAATCCAACGGTGTGGCAACAGTGAGCGTCCAACGTAGTGGCAATATCGATACGGCTGCATCTGCTACTTACACTATTAACGATGGTACGGCTACCCTGGGGCAAGATTACGGTGGAACAGCCTCTGGTACCATCAATTTTGCAGTGGGTCAAACCTCCCAGACGGTTGCTATTTCTATCTTAGACGATGTCTTTGTCGAAGCGAATGAGACATTTACCCTTACCCTAGATGGTGCCACTAATGCTAACTTAGGTGCCCAGTTAACAACTACGATATCCATTCTCGATAACGATCTAGAGCTGGGTAACTTAGCCCGGACAACGGCAGTTACTGGATTTGTTCAGCCCACCACCCTAGATTGGACACCGGATGGTCGTTACATGTTAGTTGCCGAGAAGGGCGGCCTGGTTAAGGTGGTTGATAATGGTGTACTGCGCTCAACACCTCTGATTAATATTTCTGATCAGGTTAATGGCACTCGCGATCGCGGTCTTTTAGGACTGGCCATTCACCCTGAATTTCTCAGCAATCCCTATGTGTACCTGCTCTACACCTATGATCCACCGGAGACAGCGGGCAGAACTGGCTTAGGCGGACCTGACGGAAATGGTAACCGTCCATCGCGCATGGTCCGTGTTACTGTTAACCCCAATACTATGGTGGCTGATCCCAACAGTTTAGTGGTAATGGCCGGGACCAACAGCACCTGGGAGTACACCAGCAGTCCCACTGGAAACAGTACAGGTAACAACTCTATTGCCCCCTCCGGTATCGTCAATGGCACAACCATTACTGCACCTGCCAGTGAAATAGAAATCGGGACTCAAGACAATGACCCCAATCGCCCCGGTCTTCAAAATCAAAACATTCGAGACTACTTAGCCACCGATAGTGAATCCCATTCCATTGGGGATTTAGAATTTGGGGCTGATGGCTATCTATACCTGACTAACGGCGATGGGACATCCTACAACTTTGTGGATCCTCGCACCGTGAGGGTTCAAGATGTCAATAACCTATCGGGTAAGCTGCTGCGCATTGATCCGATTACTGGCGAAGGCGTAGCCACCAACCCGTTTTATAACGGTGATGGTGATAGTAACCAGTCCAAAGTCTTTTACTCTGGCCTGCGTAATCCATTCCGGTTTGCGTTTGATCCGATCACTAATCTACCCGTTATCGGGGATGTGGGTTGGAACTCCTTTGAGGAGATCAATACAGGCCCCGCTGGCTCTAACTTTGGCTGGCCCTATATAGAAGGTCCCAACCCGACGGGCGGTTACCGCAATTTAGCCCAAGCGATCGCATTCTATAACAATGGTAATCGTAACAATCCAGGCGATGCGGCCGCCGTACTACCTCTCCTCCCCCGGAGCCATGGGGCTCCCGACAATGCCAATGCCATTACAGTGGGTGACTTTTACAACAGCAATACCCTCATGTTTGGGGATGTTAATAATGGCACCCTCTATGCGGCAACGTTAGATAACAATCGCCAGGTCACCAACGTTCAGGTATTTGATTCCGGTGCCCAGTTTGTGGTGGATATGAAAATGGGACCCGATGGCAAACTGTACGGCGTCAACTTAGTTTCCGGTAGTATTCTGCGGTGGGAACCGGACAATACTCCGCCCACCACCAATACCTATAACGGCAATACTTACGTTGTGACGAATGGGCTTAAGAGTTGGGAACAGGCCCAGGCGGAGGCTGAAAGCCTGGGGGGCAATTTGGTGACCATTAATGATGCGGCTGAAGAGACCTGGCTGAAGCAAACCTTTGGTGGTACTGAACGGTTTTGGATTGGTTTGACTGACCGTCAAATCGAAGGCCAGTATCGCTGGGTGAGTGGCGAGGCGGTGACCTATACCAACTGGGCTCCCGGAGAGCCTAACAACTTTGGGGGTGACCAGGACTTTGGTGTGATGAACTTTGGGGCTACTCGCCAATGGGATGATGACTCTACCAGTACGACGGGGAATGTCTTTAGGGGCATCATCGAAATCTAGATGACTCAGTGCGATCGCATCTACCCTTTGGCGAGGCGTTCGCAAACAAATTCTTCCATTTCTTCGTAGAGAAACTGCAGTTTTAGACCCGACTCGATGTCAGCCGCGCGACCGCTGAGTTCCATCAGTTCACCCACGCGGTTGGCAATGATTTCGCTAGAGTCATACAGAGTATCCGGCGCAACACCGCCCCGACGTCCGGCTTCTAGAAAGGTGGCCTCTAGATCTTCGCGAAGATAGGCCGGATCGATAATGCCGTTGGGGAAGCTCACAGCCATATAGGCGCGACACTCTAACTCCATGCGGTCAACGCTGTCCCCCAGCATCACCGAGTAGCCATCCTGATTCACGGTGGTGGCCACTTCAGGGGTATCTTCAGCAGGAATCACCTGGGCCAGTGCCGGACTAACAGAGGGGCCAACACAAACGGCCAAGGTGCCAAGGAGGGAAAACAAAAACGGTTTCATGGTCAATGGGGGTTTAGGGGAGCATGCTGGGATTAGGACCTAACCAGATACTATATATCTTTACACCGATTGGAACTAAGGGTTTTGCCCGGTTTTTAGATTGGTTTTTAGATTGCCTTAATGTATCGCGTTATTCATGCAATTCACTCCGCCCCAAAGTCCAGACACTCCGATTCATCCAATTTTTGATCGCCCCTGGTACCGACGGTTTGAAACCTGGTTAGGAAACTCATCGCCTTTGGGCAATGCACCGATTTTTCCACCAGATATATTTCCCTGGGCGGCCAGTTTGGAAAAAAACTGGACTGTGATTCGCCAGGAACTAGATCAGGTGCTGAGCGATGTGCAGACTTTGCCTAGCTTTCAGGACGTGATGCCCCGCCAAAATCGGATCAGCCCCGATAACAAGTGGAAAACCTATTACTTCTGTGCGTTTGGCTTTGTGGCGACTAAAAACTGCGAGCAGTGTCCACAAACGTGGGCACTGCTAAAGGATATTCCAGGCTTAAAGGTGGCGTTCTTTTCTATCCTGGCACCGGGTAAACACATTCCTGAACACCGGGGCAAGCACAAGGGATTGATTCGCTATCATCTGGGGCTGCGGGTACCCGAGCCCAAAGAAGCCTGTCGCATTCGGGTGGATAACGTCATTACCCACTGGGAAGAGGGTAAGAGCCTGATTTTTGATGATACCTACTATCATGAGGTCTGGAACGACACCGAGGGTTACCGCGTGGTGTTGTTTTTGGATATTGAACGGCCTTTTAGCTTTCCGCTGTCCTGGGTCAATGGGGCGGTGTCCCAGCTGCTGACCCGATCACCTCAGGTAAAGCAGGCTCAGGCCAACCTACGGTAGGGTGCGTTCGCAACGCACCTCACCCCCCCTTACCACCAGCGTACCGCCAGCATTGAAGCTGCAGGAATATCATCTTCTGCAGGCCACTCGACAGGCTTGTAGGTACCAAAGAGATGGTCCCACCAGTCTACGCCCAGGCCAAAGTTATGGTTCCACATACCGTATTTGTGGTGGACATAGTGGACAGGCATTTTCATCCAGAAACACTTGCGGGGGTTTTCGTGCTGGAGCTGGTGCGCATAGGCGGAAAAAGCCGCATAAACGATGGCTCCGCTGGCCCAGCCTAGACCAACAATCAAGGAAAAGATAAAGGGAATGGCCATTGCGATCGCACTGCCCAACACATAGTCTCGAAACTCCCACAACACCCCCTGACCTTCGTTGCGACGATGGTGATCGCGGTGGCGCTGACCCACTTTGGCAGAAACATGCATCAGCCGATGTAGCCAGTATTCGACAAAACTGGCAAATACAAACGCGGCGACAAAGCTAATGGCAAATACGACAGACTGGGGCATAGGTAACTCCACGGAGGAAAATGCGCGGGCAAACATAGGTCAGAGCCAAATAAGACTACCGCTTCATCCTATTATTGTGAAAAAATTACAGATTGTGAAGTAACTTATGGTTCAGCCAGTTTTATCTGTGTTTGCAATGGCGGCCCAGTGGCAGCAGCGGAGATTTACCCGGCAGCTCCCCCAAGGCAGCGCTATCCAGGCCAGATTTCTCCAAACGCTGCTCAAGGAGCATCAAGACACAGCGCTTGGACAGGCACTCAATCTAGACCAGGTCAGCACCCTTGAGGACTTTCGACAGCAGGTCCCCCAATGGCGCTACGACGACTATGCCCCGTACTTTGAACGAGCCGCCGCTGGAGAGGCAAACGTCGTATCACCCCTGCCGGTTCAGGTTTTTAACATGAGTAGTGGCTCTACCGGTAGCCGTAAACTCGTGCCCATTACTAAAAAAGTAGAGCAAACCCGCGCCTATGCTAACCAAGTCGCCATGGGGTATGCCTTTGCACAAGCTCAGGACATGGGGCATGCTGTCGGTCAGCTGCTACTCACCACACTGATTACGCCCCTAGGCCAAACCGATCCAGGCAACATCACCTATGGCCACGTCAGCGGTAATCAGCTCAGAAGCACCCCATCATTTGTGTTTCAGCAGCTGTTTATCCAGCCCTATGACGCTCTGCTAGTCAGCGATACAGCCGCTCGAAACTATGTTTGTTTACTGTTTGGTCTCCGGCAAGAGCGCTTAGCTTATCTGGCGGCTAATTTTCCATTGATTATGCTGCAGCTGTGTGCCTATCTGGAGCGATTTGGCCCCAGCCTGGTGGACGATATTGGTCGAGGTAAGATTTCCCAGAACATCGCCCTAGACCCGGCTCTACGGCAAAAACTACAGTCTGGGCTATCGCCCCAAATGCAAAGGGCCAAACAGCTACAGACGCTGTTGGAGAACCACGGTCGCTTATTACCTCGCCACGTCTGGCCCCACCTGGTCTTTTTGATTACTGCCCGAGGAGGACCGTCGGATTTTTACTTTGAGCGTTTTAGCGAATACTTTGGCAACACCCCTATTTTTGGCGGCACCTATTCGTCTTCAGAAGCGGTATTTGGCAGCTACTACCAGCTCGATAATGACGGGGCGATTTTGGCACTAAAAACCAACTTCTTTGAGTTTATTGCCCCCGACCAGTGGGAGAAAGACAACCCAAAAACGTTGTTGCCACACCAGTTAGACGTGGGTGAATATTATCGAGTGCTCGTCACCAACTACTCAGGCTTTTGTCGGTATGACATTGGCGATGTGGTCCAGGTGATTGAGATGCGCCACGGGGTGCCTGTCATTGTTTTTCGCTATCGCCAGGGGGGAACACTCTCGGCAATTTCAGAAAAGACAACCGAGTACCATGTGGTGCAAGTAATGGCTGCACTCCAGGAACAGCCAACGCTTAAAGGTTTTATGATTGAAGACTTTTGTGTCACCCTCTCAGAGTCTCTGGTGGACCCCTTTTATGTCCTCAACATTGAGCTAGCTGGTGAGACAATGCTGCCGCATCCGGAACAGTTTTTAGCGGCATTTGATCACCAGATGCAAGCGGCGAATGAGTCCTACGCCCTCAAGCGCAAGAAAAACGATATCATCGCACCGCAGCTCAACATTTTGGCCCCAGGCAGCTTTAAACAACTGCGTCAGCGCCGCCTAAAGCCAGGGGTCTCTGATGATGCCCAGGTGAAACTGTCTCACATTAGCTGCGATCGCACCCTCCTAGACGGTCTTACCATCACCCGCCAGGTCCGCCGATAGATGTCCGTTAAAACGGCATTCTAAAACGGCACATACTGGATCGAAAAATGGATACCGCTGTCCTGTAACCCGCTGTCATCCGTATCTAGGTCCACCAGGGGAATCCCCCAATCCACCCGAGCAGTTAGGTTATCACTCTGCTGCCAGAGGAGGCCAAATCCGGTTCCTACCAAGGTATCAGTGCCAGGATTATTGCCGTTATGGTTCCAGACCGTGCCCATGTCGATAAAGGGGGTAATCTGCAATAGGCCATCCCATTCAGGCACCCGAGCAATGGGCCAGCGCAGCTCTGCCGACAGCAGGGCACCACTGTCGCGCCTGAGGGCATCCTGGCGATAGCCACGGATGCTTTGCCCCCCACCCAAACTAAACTCTTCTTGGGAGAGCAGGTCGTCAGCCGCGATTTGCAGATCTCCCCGCAGGAAAAACAGCCGACCGGGTTTGCCTAACTGCTTGACCCACTGCCCCTGGCCCCGCCAGGAAAAAAATCGGCTGTCGGGAGCATCGTCATTGATGGTGGCATCCAGCAGATCTAAGCCTAGGTTGAATTGCGATCGCAACGCCAGTACATGACGCTGACTGCGCTGGGTCCACTCCTGCGAAAACCGCAGCGCACTGATGCGAGTCCGGCCATTTTCATCGGCACCGGGAGATAGGGGAAATGGACCAATATCATCTAGCCCTAAACGGGTTTGACTGGACTGATGGGACAGCGTCAGTCCCAGGGCTGCTGCCTGGGTGGGCGTTTCCACCAGCGGACGCCGATAACCCAGCTCATAATAAGCACTATCGGATGAAATATCGAGCACCGAAAAGGCAGAATTGATCACCCGACTATCAGAGTAGCCAGCGGCCACCCGCAGCATGTCATTATTGGGGCTAACCGGTAGCGTATAGCTAAAATCTACGCCATCGCTGCCCTCGGTATGCTTGTAGTTGAGCGTAATCCGATCGCCAATCCCAAATAGGTTCCCTTCCTCAACGCCAAGGGTGACCTGGGTACCGCCGATATTAGGGGAGCGGCTATTCGCTAGTCCCGTATTCACAGCAAACGAGTCCGCCTCTACCACCTCTATTACCAGTAAACTCGTCCCTGGTCTGACTCCAGCCTGTAAATCAGCAGACACCGTATCAATCAGCGGATCTAGCTGTAAGCGCTGCAAACCTGCCAAAAGTTCATCGACATTGAGCGGCGGCTGAGCCACCAGACCCACACGGCTGCGAATATAAGCCGTGTCTAAACGACGGGTGCCATTGACAATAATGTCCTCCAGCTCTCCTTCGATCACCTGAATAATGATGGTGTCATCCACAACGGTTTGGGGCGGAATCAGCGCTCCCGATGTCAGATAGCCCGCATCTACATACCGTTGGGTAATCTCCGAACGCAGCTGCAAGAGATCATTAAAGCTGATCTGACGATTGCGGTACGGTTCAACCAAATCGGTCCAATCTGTCGACTCAAATACCGTGCTACCTACAATTTGGATATCAGCCACGTAAAATGTAGCATCACCTTCGCCGAGGTCATTCTCTGGTGCAGGTGACTCATCAGGAGAAAGCAGCTCCTCAGGTGGGGGGAGAGGGGGTAGTAGATCCTCAGGGAGTGCAGGCTCAGGAGGGGTATCAGGAGAAATCGGCGACGCCTGGGCCATCAGAACGGCTGTCGCTCTTTGGCTAAGGGCCGGATAGAGCAGCAAAAAAACGCACTGCCCTAAACCAAACAAAACCTTAGCTAATAAATTTTTGTCTATCATGCCATAGTCCGATCAAAATGCCATATGGCCAAGATGCACGCTCTTCAACATATGATCTTTTGCGTGTACGGTCTACTAAGTTAACAGAGACGTCATAAAACTAGTAAATTCAGTCACGCAGTGCCCTTAATCGGTAGAACTAGGGTAAAACAGGTTCCTTGGCCTGGGGTAGACGTAACCTCAATGGAGCCCCCATGTTTCTCCACCACAATCTGTCGAACAATGGCTAAACCGAGGCCTGTGCCGCGACCCACATCTTTAGTTGTAAATAAGTGATCAAAAATTCGTGGTTTGATCTCATCATCAATACCCGCACCATTGTCCTCAATCGTAATTAAAATCTTACTTTCGTCATCGGCTAAACCAGTTTTGACAGTAATCACATTGAGACGGGATACATCCGTTTCAGGCGTTAGGGTTTGACCCATATCATCCAGGGTATCAATGGCATTCGCCAACAAATTCATAAAGACCTGGTTGAGCTGCCCTGCAAAACATTCAATCTCAGGAATAGGTTGATAATGTTTCTGCACATGGATCTCTGCTCGATGGGTATTGGCCTTAAGACGATGCTTTAAAATTAGTAGGGTGCTATTAAGACCGTCGTGGACATTAAAGAGAACCTTATGTTCTTTGTCCGCCCGAGAAAAGTTTCTTAAGCTAATACTAATATTATGGATACGCTCCATACCAGAAGACCAAGAGCCCAAAATCTTTTCTATGTCTTGGCGTAAAAAGATGAGCTCAATCGATTTAATCTCATCTTTAATGACCTGCCCCGGCTCAGGAAATGTTTGCTGATACAGATCAATCAGTTTCAACAGATCATGAATATAGTCTCGGATGGGCTCTAAATTTCCCTGTAAAAAACTGATGGGGTTGTTGAGTTCATGGGCTACACCCGCCACCAGATTCCCCAAGGCTGACATTTTTTCACTCTGGACTAGCTGTAGCTGCGCCCGTTGCAACTGCGCTAGAGAGTCTGTCAGCTCAACTGTACGCTCTTGTACCCGATGCTCAAGTTCCTGGGTCAGCTGCTGTAGTCGAGATTCTGCTTTAGTTTTGTTAGCAATCTCCTGGGTCAGTACTATATTTTTTGCTTCTAACTGTTGTGTTAGTAGACTGAGCCGTAAGTGGAGTTTTACACGAGCCAGCACCTCTTTTTGCTGGAAAGGTTTGGTAATGTAGTCTACTGCTCCGATTTCTAACCCCTGGACTTTATGGTCAGAATCTGTCAGAGCCGTCATAAACATGACCGGTATTGTCTGGGTTTCCAGTTGAGCTTTTAATCGGCGGCAGGTCTCAAACCCATCAATCCCTGGCATCATGATATCCAGCAAAATTAAATTGGGCTGAGCATACCGGGCCTGCTCAATGGCGGATGCTCCATCGGTGGCCACCAGCGTAGTCCAATCATTGCTCCGCAGTGCATCAGATAGTACCTTCAGATTGGTGGGATTATCATCCACAAGCAAGATGCGTACTGGGGCATCTGAGGAGACATTCATGGGCGTTTTTTAAGGGATATATGAGCAAGGAGCAGATGCTGTATCTGTTTAATTTGGAAATTAGCCGCCAATGTGTATAGTTTATCGACTAACCCTTGGGCTGAGGCATCTGTCACAGCAATCTCCTTGAGCGTCTGTTCAATACCCTGAATATCCCCCATCATAGCCAGGTGGTAAAGGTTATCTAAGATAGGCAGAGAAATCATCGCTGGTAAGCTAGGCTCACTGCCTATAGTCGGGGGGTTAGTGTCACTAATTTTTCGCCATAGCTTGGTATCGTCTCAAATAGTTCAAAGTAGGGATTTACAGCCATACTGGATGCCTACCTATGACGATCCAAGACCGGGAAGCCCAAATCCTACGAGTCAA
>NZ_JADEXP010000002.1 GCF_015207065.1 Leptolyngbya cf. ectocarpi LEGE 11479
ACATAGCCCCATGTCAGAAACTGGCAGCCCTAGACTGCAGCCAGTTCAGGGGTAGGACGCTTACTGTTACGAATACTGCTAACAGCTTCAGCATAGTCTGGAGCATTAAATACAGCAGAGCCCGCAACAATTGCATTAGCGCCTGCTTCTAGTACTTGCCAAGTATTATGTGCTTTTAAACCACCATCAACCTCAATCCATGGATCGAGACCTCGCTCATCACACATCTGACGGAGCTGACGAATCTTAGGTAGGACTGCCGGAATAAATTTTTGTCCGCCAAAGCCAGGATTGACACTCATAATCAGTACGAGATCACAAAGCTCCAACACATAGTCGATTAGCTCTAAAGGTGTCGAAGGATTAAGCACTACACCCGCTTGCTTACCCATATCGCGAATCCGGCTTAGGGTACTGTGTAAATGGGGTGAAGCGTTATGCTCAGCATGGACAGAGATAATATCAGCTCCCGCCTCAGCAAATGATTCGATATACTTCTCTGGCTCGACAATCATCAAATGGACATCGAGGGGCTTTTGTGTGAGTGGTCGAATAGCTTTAACAATTAATGGACCAATGGTGATGTTGGGTACAAATCGACCATCCATTACATCAACATGAATCCAATCCGCACCAGCAGCATCTGCTGCCCGAATTTCATCCCCCAATCGACTAAAATCAGCCGATAAGATAGATGGGGAAATAACAACAGATTTTTTTGATTGCGTCATGGGAAGCCTCTCGTAATCACCATTCATAGTGACTATCGTAACAAAAACTTAGTATCAAAATCGTTACAAACTGCTCTAGCTGATGCTATTCATCGTCTCAACGTACTTTTTATGGGAGTTTTTATGGGGATTTTTCAGCAACTATCAGGTAGAGCTTGTGCCCTCGGCAACACTCAGGTAAAGCATCTATTGTCTCCCATCGCCCTAGTAGCAGGATTTATAAGTGGGATTCCAGCCCTTGCACTTTCTGTGTCTGTTGGAGCAGATGGCATTGATGCTCGACGTTTACATGAGGCACCTTTTAATCTCACAGGTAAAAAAATTGCCATTGGCCAAGTTGAAGGTGGACGCCCAGGGTTATTTGGCCTAGACAAATTGTCCACCGCGAACAATCCGGTCACCGTCAACCAGGTTCTACAGCTTGACGGCCCTGCTGTCGCCGATGATTTTGTAGATAATCATGCTAATCATGTAGCAAGCGTCATGATTAGCCAGGATAAACGATTAATCGGTGTAGCACCCGATGCCACTCTGTTTTCTGCCGCAATCGGCCCCCTGACAAGCGAGTTGAGCGGTCAGCCTCAAGAATGTGTCACCACCCAGCACATAGCCCTTCGCAACAGCGGGGATGTGCGCGCCATCAACTTTAGCTTTGGTGAACCTCTAGTAAGCGATCCTCGCCCCAATGCCAGCCTCGATGGCAATGCATTACTCACCCAATGTGTCGACTGGTCTAGCATCGTCCATGATGCCCTGTACGTGATTGCTGGCAACCAGGGGGGAGGTGGAATTCCTATCCCTACTGATAACTTTAATGGCATTAATGTCGCCTACTCCACTCAGGTAGAGGGCCGCTTTGCCAAAATTGACTATGCAAACGCGGGTAGTGAGCCTACATTTAATCCTCGTGGAACAGCAAGCCCTGAATCCAACGATGGACCTCGGCGCTCGATTAGTTTAGTCGCACCCGGAGATGACATCAGCCTGCTAAATCCTAATGGTCAAGAGGCCTTTAGCAGTGGCTCTAGCTTTGCGGCTCCTCACGTAGCAGCAACAGTTGCTTTACTGCAGGAGTGGAGCGATCGACAAATTCGCTCAGGGCAGCCTCGCTGGAGCTTAGATGCCCGTGACCCGATGGTAATGAAAGCGGTATTGCTAAATGCCGCCGATAAAATCCTGGATACAGGGGACGGTCAAAATTTAGGGATGGCACGAACCTTATTAGATGAAGCTAATCGTACTTGGATTGAATCGGATGCTTATAGCAATCAGCAAATACCTCTACACAATGAGCTAGGTACAGGACATCTCAACGCCTTTCGAGCTTACGAACAATTTAATGGCGGTCAGTGGGCACCTGGAAATGTAGCGATTCAAGGTTGGGACTATAACTCTCTGCCAATGGCCACCCCATCTGAAAATGGCGGCCCTACTTATGTCGAATATATTATTGAGCAGCCCCTCAAATCAGACAGCTATTTTGCCGCAACCCTAACGTGGGAGCGCCAAGTTTACTTGGCAGACGATAATAACAATGGTTTGTATGATAGCGGTGAAAGCTTTAGTAATAGTGGTCTTAATGATCTCAACCTGTACCTGATGCCGATCGATGAAGATGACATATCCAAAAGCATTTGGTCCTCAGTCAGTGAAGTAGACAGTGTTGAACATATCTTTCACAAAATCCCCCAGGCTGGTCGATATAAGCTGAGGGTTGTTTATCAACAGCGAGTAACCTCTGAAACGCCTCAAAGTTACGGTTTAGCTTGGTGGGGTGTGGGTACGTCAGCAGAAACCATCAGCAACGCACAGCCATGAATGCTATCCAAGTTACACATCACCCCCATCAGTCTGATCTAGAGGCCATGGGAGTCTTTTCATGGCCCATATGGCAAAAAGAAACGTCAGAATTTCCCTGGCATTATGATGAGCCAGAAACCTGCTACTTTTTGGCTGGGGCGGTTACCGTCACGCCAGACGATGGGGAGCCCATATCCATAGGGCAAGGCGATTTGGTCAGGTTTCCTGCAGGAATGAGCTGTACTTGGCGCATAGACACTGCTGTCAGAAAGCACTATTCGTTTGGCTAGCGAATTCCTAAACGTTCAATATCTCTAGTATCAAATATTTAACAAAGTTTGGTGCCTGTAAAAATGCCCCTCTAACGTTGCGCTGCGAAGGGGCATTTTTCGTTACTACCACAACCATATCAAGCATTCTTGAGTAAATGCTTCACCAGATTGTCCTTAACCATCATCTGGCGCATGACCTCGAGTACATAGTTCTGCGCATCCTCGTGGGAAAGATTACGTACTTGCTCTTTTAAGACCTGCAGCTGGAACTGCTGCTCTAATGTCAACTGACCGGGCATATCCATTGGTCACTCCTCCAGAAATCACTATCGATAACAGCCGTGTTAGTCCGCTGTTGTTATGGTGATCTTAGCCACGCACTAGTTAACCGTCAACCTGTCAAGCAATAAATAATCAAAGAAATATTTATTTACAAAGACAGTTGCGTTTTGGTAGTGAAATAGGCAGAAACACCTTGTAGTTTATTGGAGCTTGAGTAAATCTACAGGCGGTTTCTTAGAATTTTCAAATACGTTCTCATAAAAGGTGCAACCATAGCTGGGGCTGATAAACAGGCTTTATAAAGCTGATTGTTTTTAATTATCTAGCAAGAGAATATTTTCAGGCATTCCTTTTTAGCCGGACTTCGACTCCGCTCAGTCCTCTACTTGTACCGTTGAGGAATATGAATTTTATTGAGTCCTCTGTCCT
Organism: Leptolyngbya cf. ectocarpi LEGE 11479; assembly: GCF_015207065.1. Classification (GTDB taxonomy): domain Bacteria; phylum Cyanobacteriota; class Cyanobacteriia; order Phormidesmidales; family Phormidesmidaceae; genus Leptothoe; species Leptothoe ectocarpi. The sequence continues at coordinate 3,515 of NZ_JADEXP010000002.1, forward strand.
TAGCTAGGAGCCTTATCCAAATAGAAGAAAGCTTGGAAGACTTACAAGAAAAATAATTAATTAGACGAGCTATCTACAATTCCTATATTGTTAGACAAAAGTTGTTCTTTACTCAACGAAAAAGCTTCATCGCACACATTCTGAAGTTCTCTGGGCACTGGACGGAAAAGCGATAATACACCGGTCTGACAACCCAAATCCTGTACCCGTTCAATGACTGGCACAAACTCCTGGTCGGTCGTCACTATCAGCGCATAATCATAGTTCTTCATCGCTGCGTGATACACCATATCTGATACGAGATGCACATCAACTCCCTTCTCGCTATAGTTGCCACCACCGATAGGAATTGCAAATCCTAGGATAACTTTTGAGGTTTGTAATATGTCCTGTTCGTGCTCATTTTCAAACCATGCTAAATGAGGCTCACAGGTATAGAAAAACGTCCTGATTAACTGACGTCCTTCCAGAAACATTTCACCGATCCAATGAATCGGTTTGATAATTTTAATTTCGGCTCCATTAATGCAATATCGAAAGTTGGTGCCATCGATAAATACCATCGCTTTTTGAGCCTGCAGCTCAGCTGTTTGCAGTCTTATACTGCTGCCGTAGGATTTAGACATAGGGATGATTCCTGAGGTATCAAGGTATCAGAACTTGTTACCGGTAGTAGACATAATTGAGAAGCAGGCTGATATCTGACTGAGATCCAGGCTTCAATAAGAGGCGAAGTACTGGGTGGGAATTCATCTGCGATCGCACTTAGGTTTGGTCGTTTTCGTTGTAGATGCTGTAGTAACAACCAAACTGCTTCCACTGATCCAGCATGTTCCATGTCCCACTTTCTGTACGAGTGGTTCCTATATAGACCAGGCTGGCCTCTATGAGGCCAGGCCGGATAGAAAGACGGCATGAGGGAGCATTGTCGCTGCACCCTTTAGCTTCTGTAAAGTCGTATAGAAGCATCTCTGTCTCTTATCAGAGAGGTAAATTCCAGATATATCAACTTGAATAATTAGCCCCAGCGCTCTCTAATTATTCAGCCCACCTGGAAGGTATCTGGTCAGCTATTAAGGGATAAAGGATTTTTACGCGAAAGCGTACGCTATGACGGCCCTGAAGAAATCCTCGATGACGCGATCCCGTTTGAAGGTGCGATCTCACGTCTACTCAGTCGGTGCCTCGTCAGGAGTGAAGACCATGACGAACTGAACCTTGCCTTTGGTCCAGTTACCACCGGGAGACAGCACCTCGCATGGTGTTCCTGGGTCAGTCCATGGCTTCAACTGCTGTTGTTTGCTCATTACTGAACCCATAACCTGAGCTGCTTGGGCACCCATAAAAGTTTGACCAATATCAGGTGCCAGGTTTTTATCATTGAGCCTGACCACGGTGTCTGGCTGAACAATCTTGGGCTTATTTTGAGGTTCACTCATAAACGCTAGAAGCCTTATGTGATAAAGCCTTCAACGAGAATTGAACTCGTGACCTCTCCCTTACCAAGGGAGTGCTCTACCGCTGAGCTATGAAGGCTGGTGGTGGGCCGTGTTGGATTCGAACCAACGTAGGCGTAGCCAGCGGATTTACAGTCCGCCCCCATTAACCACTCGGGCAACGACCCACAATGCCGGATTATCCGGCGATGCCAGGAGGCGGACTTGAACCGCCGACACGAGGATTTTCAGTGCTGTCTGCCGCTATTGCCTTCATAGAAAGGATTCAGCTTATAGCTTCCTAGTTCTGACACGCGATTCGGCGCTTCATCCGGAATACTTTCGCTATTTGCGATCGCGCTCTATTTCCCAGATAGCTCGCTGGGCACACCACTCCAGGCTTCTGTTTGGATGCCTCGTTTTGACACCCTGAATTAGGCGTTGAGTGGTAGCAGAGTCGCGAGTTAAGACGTTTAGCTGCTGCATTGAATAATCACTGGCTCCATCTTTGATGCCAGGATTGTGAACCGCACGATTAACGCGTCTACCCCTTTGTTTGCGTTGATGTGCCCTCCCAAGGCTAAAAAACGGACGTCCTTCCCGCTCACACTTTTCCCATTGGATGCAAAGAAAACTAATTGATGCAGCAATCAAGCCAGGTAGCAAAAAACGCATTTTGATTTTTAGTGCGGTTTCTTTTTATTCACCCTAATTGTTCACGGACTGGGCATTGTTGGGCTCAAATTCATATACTTCAAGGTACGAAGTTCTAGAACATTGAACTTGCCTACAAAAAAACAGGAGCGGAGCTATGTTGTTTCAAGCGTCACATATTCCATCTGATATCGATACTTATGAAAAGCTAACGTGTTGGGCATGCACGATTCTGAATGCCCATGGCTACGCTCTTGACTACAATGAGCGGCCTGCATCAGTCGTTACTGGTGATAGTGGCATTCAACCAATATTTGAGCGCAATGGCCCGATTGTCAGTCACCAGAAAGACCAGCGGTTAATCTTTCGCCTTTCATTTGCACTTGAAGATGACCACAGCGGTGGTTCCTACTCTATGGAGTACCAAGCAGCCAAAGAAATTCTTACCACACCTGTAAACGTTGATTACATCGCTTAAATATGCCAGTCCCAACAACAACGTCTGGTGCTAGGGAAATGCTGGGGGCTGCCTATAATGCCCCTTCGGCCAGCCCTGCTAGTGCGATGACTGCCAGTCAAGCCAAGCAAATAGGGCAACTAAACAAAGCAGCTGGATTTAATCAGCCGTCCAACTTTAGGCCACTAGCTAGGGCACTAACTCCGAGTCCTAGGCCACTGGCAAATACACCTACTGGTCGAGCTGCTATCAACGGTGCTGCATCGGGGTTAGCCAAAGTTCAAGCTAGTGCTCCTGTCGCTGGAGCACTGAGAGCTACAGCCCCTGTCGCTAAAGCCGCTGGCAGATTCATTGGTCCTGCTGCTGGTGGTGGTGTTATCACAGCAGGGCTGTCTCTAGCTAATGGTTTAGCTGACCCGAGCACATCTGCAGGTGCAGCCGCCACTGGTGCAACCGGTGCAGGTGCAGGTGCGTATGCTGGTGCATTGCTTGGCTCACTTGGTGGCCCAGCTGGCGCAGTTATTGGCTCTATAGCTGGTGGCGCAATAGGGCAATGGGCAGGTGATAGATTGGGTCAGTCACTATTCCCCCAAAGAAGTGGACCCGCAGATGACTACGACACTAAAGCTTCTCCGTTCACTGGTGGCCAAGAGGGCGGGATAAGGTACAGGTTTCAGGCACGAGGAGTAATTGATGGCAACCCTAGCAATTGGGCAACATTGACAGGCTTTGGCCCTATTGCAATTCGTTACTTTGGGAATGTCCAGGGTGGCACGAACTACGAAATTACTGGCAATGGTAGCCGTATTACTGGAGGCGGTGCAGGTGACCCTGATGTGATCGTAACAGCCCAAATCCGCAACATGGAAAGGCTGGACGGTGAACCAGATACAGGTGGCAACCCTATCCCAGTGACATCACCTGTGCCTGGTGCTACACCGACTGGTCAGCCTAACCCCATAGAGGAAGGTAACCCCAACTTCCCTGGTTATTTAATTCCTGGTGCTGTTGGCCTAGGTGGGGCAGCGTTAGGCGGCGCTCTAGCCGGTGCTGGTGCCAATAGCCCCACAAAAAGCCCTAGCCTTGCTCCTAGTTTTGGCGCTGGCCCTGCCAATGCACCTAGACCTGCCAATAGCCCTCGTAAAACCCCAGGGCTAGGTAGTACCCCAAGGGCCGCCGGTTCAGCTGGCGCAACTGGGGGTGGAACAGTAGGTGGCAATACCAGAACGAAACCTAAGCCTAAGTGCCCATGCAACAAAGGCTTACTTGGTAGTATTGGCAACCTCCTAACCGGCAATGTTGGTCAAGGCGCACAGCTGGGGTTGCTGGGAAAGATTGACGCGACCACCACGGCCACCAATGTCACCACCGCTGCCAATGCCGGTCAACTCGGTGCGATCGCAACCAAGCTCCAAACCATGCAAGCGTTCGCCGAGAAGGCGTGGAGGAACACACACGCCGACAAACTTATCAACCTGCTGACCCTAACCACGGTCATTCACAATGGGGCGATGATCAGTCGTGACATTGGCGAAACTCTGGGCTACGTGGTGAGCAACGGCCTGGCTGTAGTCGGTGTTAAGGACGAGGAAGGTAACGCCCTGGACATTAATGGACTGGTTGGTTCAAGTGTTTCGAACTTCATCAAGTCAGTGGTGGGAGAGGATGTTTACAACGACACTCGTACCGCATGGCAAAAGGCAAACAGAGTGCTTCAAGCCGGGTCTAACATCATCTGGACAATCCGAAATATCAATGACGCCACTCAAGATGTACTGGAATGGACCGCCGAAAACACGGGCAAGATTGGCAATGCCTTGATAAAGTACGGCGTTGTAGGAGACCGTGCCTATCCATTCATGTCTGAACGGGTTAAGGCTCAGGACTTCTACCGACGCAAATTCAGCCGGGTATTTGACGGCCTGGAGTCTGCTGAAAATACAGCAAGCAGCTTGGCGGTCGTTACGTCCAACGTTCGCGAAATTCAGGAAGAAGTGAACGAACTGGGCGAGGCTAGGACTCGGTTCACTGATGCGGTGAGCGACTTTGGCCCTGAAGATATCCCAGGGTTACCCCCTGAAAATCAGTTATCTAGTAGCTCACCTGAAAACCAACCTATTGCAACAGCAGAGGCTGCAGCGGAGGCTGCTAGCCAGAGTCCTGATGTTGCGATCTCAACCGACGCTAACCGAGGAGACCCACCGGACGATGCCACTCCCTGATAACTTCAGTCCCGTAGAACATTTGCAGGACACCATTCGACGCACATTTAGCCGTGAGGTACGCGAATGGTTTCGCGATATCGATCTGGATGGTGACCTGGACATCGCCACGCCTCGCAGCAGCTTAGCCTTGGCCTGTGAGCATCGCGACGATGACAGCTTCAATATGACCATAGGGCGCATTCTCTTATTTGAAACGCTGCGTGGTAGGTTTGCCGATCGCCTGGTAAACGCTTCGAGTGGTGCTGGCTCTACCACTTACAGAACAGATGTTCGACGGCGGACACGCCCAAAAATCAGCCTTTACTTCATTGAGGATGCCAATGACGTTGAGACCGGGTATGCACCAGTAGACGGGACTATCAGCTTTCGATTGATGGATCACACACCTAGCAGCATTACCCCAGTGATCGCACAGACTTACGCCCAGCGAATTAAGTCAAACTTTGATATAGGCGGTGGTTTTGTCTGGAAGAAAGGAAAAAACATGTACTCATACAGCGACTGGCCCAACGGGTATCAGTTGCAGTTGCTGTGTAGGACTGACACCGAAGCACGACGGATTGTGGACGCAGTGCTGGATGTACAAAGCCACGTGCCTGACTGGTCGTACTTCAATGAAAAGATCAACGCGGAGCCAGCCTCGGCATTCCCAATTATTCCGGACATAGATCGTGCGTATGGGGAGCAGCGACGCCAGCCTAGGCGACGACCTGTGGCAGATGTTCGATTTCAGTATGCAACGCTCGAAGTCCTAGGTGTCGCCAATCCAGTTGTTTTAGTCGATCGCAGCGGAGTATTGCCAACAGCGCTAGTTAGTTGATTTTTTAGCACTATTGCCTAGGGTTGACAGGATAGGTTAAGCCCTTCCGGCTGAGTTTATCAACAAAAAAAGGGTGCTAAAACAGCGTTAGTTATAGCAAGGTAGGCTCCCTATGAGCAGATATAGCGACATTCGCCGAGGCGCACAACTGAAAGACGCCCAAGAGAAATATATTGCGCACATCAGCACCCCGCGAGAGCCAAACATCGGTTCCCGTGGTGCCCGTGAACCTCAAAAGGTTGTTTTTGTCGAGCCATTCGGATTTGACTTAGCTGTAGACCAGGTGGCTCAGGTCAACAATAACACCCAGGGTTACACGGATTTGAGTCCTCGAATTACTGCAGCTGACGGGGCACAGGTGACTGACGCTCTTGGTGCCAAGACAGCCGCTTTTGTTGTGGGTTTCAGGCCAGCTCGTGTGGTTTGGAACCGGGCTGCCGCTAAAACCTTGGTGAGGAAGGTTTCTGCGGTAACAGGCCAGGCTTACGGCGCATATGAAAACGTCAGTCGCAGTAGTTGTGCTTTCGGGCGCGCGGCAGCGACTGACGACATCCATGATGCTTTTAGCGCCATAAAAGAAGAAATTCTTACGGGTACCACAGGTTTAGCCCTCAACCGGGTAACCCTCACTCGTGAGCGCCGTAGTTACCGATAGGAGCAAAAAATGCAAGTTCAACACGACGTTATCGACCCATTCTTAACCTATCTAGACCAAAACCCGGAGTATGGCCAAAGCGATAAGGCTAAAGCTGTTGAGCAGCTGTCTGTTCGTCAGGGCCTAATCCAAGACTGGCTAGATGGAAAAGAATACGTTGACGCCGTGTTGGACTGCATTGAGGAGCATGGTTTAAATGCAGCCGGGTATGTTGAGGCTGTCACAGACGCTGTAGATCACTTCATCTGTAATGACGGTGCTTACTACATAACAAACGAGAGTGGGGTGCTGCTGCCCGCCCATATGAATCAATGACCTGGCGGCTCATCCAAGAGGTTAGTCCAGAGTTTGAGTGGACGAGGTTGGACCAGCCGATCAGCGGTGAAACAGCGCTCAAGATAGAGCAAGACTGGTCGTATGCCGGTTCATTCCCTGGCAAAGCTTATGTCCTACTGACCCAAAACTTTCCCGATGGCTCGTGCTATGGATTCAAAAAATTCTATCCATATCGGCACGGGCGGCTCTTCACCACCAGAATTCCAGACTTCTTAGAGACCGCAGGCTGGGGCACCTACTCTCTGTCGATCAAAGTAAATTCGTGGGGCCGGTGGCAGGATGATGCAAATTGGGTGGTGCGTATCTATGAGTGGATAGGAGAGACGGCTCCACCGACAGAGCCGGACCCAGGACCAGGTGAAAACGAACCAGAAACCCCAGATATAACTTATGACGGCGGGCAAGAAGTTTGATGTAGTCGTATTGGCTAGGCGAGTTGAGAACGCTGAGGAGCCTGCCGGAATAAAATACGGCGAGATAGTTTTCTGCCCAGACGCTGCAGAGGGTGTGGGGATAGTCTATATCGGTGGTAGGGACGGCACAGTTCGGGTTTTATCCATCTTGCCTCCCGTAGTTGATGGGGCTGGTGGGTTCCTAGATGCCTTCCCAGGGGGGAGCGTTTTTGCGTTGGAGCAAGTCTATACGCAAATTAAAGCCCCTTTTTACACCGAGAAAGATGGGGATGTGAACCTGATCATCGGTAGCCAGTACTACGGCCTACCTGGAGATGGAAAACTGTCCATAGCTAGTGGTGGCCTGATAGGGCAATACGAATATACTCATGTTGAGAGTTCCTCAAGCATAGAGGTCTCGGCAAACCGGCTTGTAATCGGGGTTTTGTCTATCTCCTCTACCTTTGGAGATGTGAGCGATCGCCTACAAGTCTGGCTTGATAGTGAGCGCATTTTTCAAGTCAATGCCGATAACACGATTGAAGTGTTTGCCCCCAGGGTTAACGGCAGTTATAGCGGGATTAATGTGGGCCTGGCTCCACCGGACGATCAGTTTTTTTGCTTTGCCACATTGGTTGAAGGAACCAGTGTTAAGTGCTGGATAAACGGCTTGCAAGTGGTGAACCAAGAGACACCAGAGGTCGCTAGTGCAATTGGGTTTTTGAAGGTTTATATGCGTGGCGGTTCCTGGAAATTCCTGGGGACTTGGAGTGATGAGGCTATCCCTGCTAGCCCGCAGCTCTGCATCAATGCCGTCGTGGCTCACTACGTATGAATCGCCTAGACCCGTTAATTAGAACTCTTCCCTATCAGCAATTTGTACTGGTGTGGCCGATTGCGGAGGCTAATCTTTGGGGAGTGATCACAATTGATGGTGACCGCAAGGATTACTTCATGGCTGAATCGGTGGAGTCGATTCAGCCCCATGACACGTTCTGTCAGACCATAGACCGGTTTAAGTTGATGGGTTTTTGTTATCCAGCCTGCAAGGCTGTGGCTCATGGGTTTAAGGCGATGGTGATCAGCATCACCGATATGAGTGAGCTGTACGAGGTGAAGTACCTGCCGCAGGGGTGGTCGGAGGGTGCAAATGCTTAAGCTGGTTGAGTGCAGGCCGGGAAAACCACAGATTGAGAAACCGATCGATCCATCTAATGGACCTGTGACGATCGGGCGTGGCAGTGTGGCAAACATTAGGGTGGCTTTGGGAGTAAACCCCAGCCTCCTTTACGTCCAAACTTTGTCTAAAATCCAGGCCACTGTATATGAGAAAGACGGCGCACTATTCATCAAGGACGGTGGTACAAAGCCCAGTTCTAACGGTATCTACTACAAAGGTCGAAGAACCTACGCACCAATTGAACTGTATCAAGGGATTGAAGTAGAGCTGTTTCCCTTGGCCGGTGGCTACCATTTATATGTTGCTTGGCCATTCAAAAAAGAGGGAATAGTTGAGGCCGACACTCTGATAATAGAGCGCGAGAATTTAGAAATTCAGCTCGAAGGCGCGGGAGAAGAAGTGACCCGCTTAACCTTGGTTGTGAGTGACCTTGAGACGAAACTAGACAAGACAGTTCAAGCCTCACATACGCTCAATAGACGGACACAAGTTATCTATGAAGAGCTGAGAAAGCAGCAAGAGTCTAAAAAGACCTTAAGCAAGCAATTAAGGCTTCTCAAAAAACTACTAATTATCTTCTGCGTAGTTAGCTTTATTGTTGCCTGGCTGATGCTAGGAGGCGACCAAGAGACATTAGCTGTTTTAGGTAAGGCGATAATAAGTGTCGCCAGTATTATTGGCTTTATTTTTGGCATTAAACCAGGGGATGTTGACGCCTAAAAAACAAAAATCTCTTTCTAATTAAAGTTCTTAAATATCGTTTGTGGACTTTTTGCGGACTTTTTGTGGACCGGTTGTGGACCTACGGTGGATTAGGGTCCACAGCGCTTTGTTTTGTAATTGCTACTCAAAAATCTTGTGGCCCGGTCCACAAACGGTATATCAATGGTTTTAGCGTTTTTGCGGACTTGTGGACCAGTCTCGGCCACACCTAAAACACCCCGAAAAAGGGGGGTGTTGCACCATCACCCTGGTGGAGTCCACAAAACCTTGAATTGAAGCTTGCTATGGTACTCACCTGAGTCAATTTGAATGACCTTTTTCAGTGACTTACTTGATAGCAACCTATACACATCTTGCACGGATAGGTCGTGGTTCTTCCGCAAGGAACTAGCTCCCCTATAAAAAGAGGAGACTGTATAAGTTGAACCAACTTGAAGCTCGAACAACTTCTTGGCACAGTAACGAAAAGCATCGGTACTTATACCGTCTGGAATATCCAGTTTGCTGATATCACTTTCTGGCTGAGGCTTTACTTTTTCAACCTCTTTTTGGCGCTGAGTTCGGCTGTACATCTTCCAGTAAAGAGCATGGGTAATAGGGTCTTCGTAGAACTCTCCATACCCACGTGTTTCAAGTACCTCTAAAGCCATCTCAAGCTGGCTCATGTTTGTAACAGCTGACCAGCATCTTAAAGGGACTCTTAAGTCTAGTAAACCAGTGCCATCACTGAGGATTTCCGAATTCTCTTTGAACCATGAGAAGAAGTCGATAGCCAGCTGTTTTTGTTCGGGGCTGTAGCAAGCGAGTGGATCATTTTGCCGAGTGGCATCAACAGGCAGGCCAGGCTGGATCTTAGGCACCTCCTCTACTTTGGTCGTATCTTCAAAGCCGTAGTCTTCATCTATGGCCGGGTTAACCACGCTGGGGGTAATCGACTGAACGTCCCAGCTTTGAGGGAGTACGATCAGCCGCCACTGGCCACCGATATTGGTTAGTGCTAAGACCACATTCACCGGAGAGCCATTAGCGTTGTGCTGCTTCAGGTACTTGCCATACTCCTCTTTGAGAGCCTCGCGGGTGTCCTTCAGTGTGATGTAACGATTGTCAGACAGTAGTTTTTCAATCGAGCCGTAAATGCCATTACGCCCTAGGGCAATGGTGTAATTTTGGTTGCGGATCTCGGCGGTAATTCCTGACTTGTTGGTGGTCATGTGGCCAAACACCACGCCACGAACACCCTTGCTACGGCCATCAACAATGAGAGTCTCAATGAAGTCTGAATAATCCTCTTGCCAGGTGGGTTTGTCCGGCTTCACTGGCTTACCCCGGTCATCTTGCGTGGTGTTCATCTCAACATAGCGGCGAGCGGCTTTACCCAGTGCCTTGGTGCCCTCGTTACCCTCGTCAATCAGTACGAACGACGGGACCAGTGACCCAGCTTCAAGTAGTGCCTCTAGGGTATTGACCCTAGACATTAGGCGAACGGTCGCATCAATCAGTTTCTGACCCTGCATTGTATTGGTGACGGTGTAAAAATCCTGGGTCTTTTCTAGACCCGCCATGGTGACCGTCTCCCCACGAGCTGCATTGCCAGATTTGTGGGTCACGGTCACAAAGTCTGTGGACTCATCCTTCTGGTAGGCCGCGCTAATGATGGCTTCCAGGAACGCTGACTTACCCACACCGGTCGTGCCATACCCCAACAGACTCCGATCATCTGCCAGGAACCGGGGAATGGGATTCTCAATCGGTACGCCACACCACTTGCGTTTGCCTTTCAGGCTGACACACTGCTCTGTGGCTTTGGTGGTTGAGTTTTTGCGAGTCGTGAACTCGAACCCGTTGATATTGCCCTTTCTAAACCCCCTAGTTTTGGTAGTGGTGGTATCGCCATCACCATCGGTAGCACCCATAAGAGCTTTAAATTCTTCCAGCTCCTTACGCTGTGCGATCGCAGGGTCAACTAGCCCCGGTTCCTTCATGTGGGCAGGCAGATTGGCATTGTTTTCCAACTTGATCTCAGACACCGCTGTGTATAAGCGGCTGACTTCGGTGTCTTGGTACGCCTGGCGTTTGAGTTGATGGACGAATTGGTGATCATCCTCGGCCTCGTTCAGCTCGTTCTGATAAAAAGTCAACCCAGCCTGGGCAGCAGCAATCAGCGTTAGACCCGTGCTGGCCGCCAATAGTCCTAGTGCTGGTGGCCAGCGATAGCTAAGCCCCTCATCGGAGTAATACCCTCGCTCCACTGGGGCAAATACTAGAAATGCCCCTGCGATCGCACTTCCATATAGCAGTAGCGCACGTTTCGGAATGACTTCCCAAGCTTTACCCAGCAGAGAGCCTGATGCGTGGGCCAAGCGGTTACGGACGGCGGGTGAGAGTAGGTCGATGTCTAGAAAATTGCTATCCATGTAACAAGGCCTCCCATGATAACGGCAGTGACGACGGAGCTAAATTGCAAAATGCCAACGGTGCTGGCTTCAAACGTGAGGCGCTGCGCCCAAGAGCGACTGCCCAGGATGCCCTGAAACTGTAGTGCGAACAGGCCGACAAACATTAAGAATGCGATTACGGCCGTAACGATTAATGCAATCTTGAGCGGCTGCCACAGGGCCGCAAGCTGAACGACGGCGGACGATGCGCAGGTAATAAATAGGAACCTAGCGGCTTGAGCCCCTGTGTGGTGGTTAAGGTTCATGGCAATTCAAAAGGGGGCAGTGCCCCCTGGTGCAACGACAACGTTTAGATCATGGGAAGGAATCGCCGTTCTAGGTGAGATCCTTCGTGTGTTCCACGACGGCTCAGGTCGGTACTGGACTGCAGTTTGTGCCGAAGTCCACGGTCAAACTGGGCATAGGCGATGTTGGCCTGCTCGACGTCGGAGGCGTGTTGCAACCCAGCTTCTTTACGCTTGAGATTGAGCGTGTGATTTAACGTCTGGTACTGGGCAAACGCTTCCTCAATCGTTATCTCCAGCCTGTGAACCTTTTGCCGTAGTTTTTGCAGTGCGACTTGGTAGGCCTGCTGGCAGTCAATGTAGTGACTGCTGGCCTCGATGGCCCTGGTTGCTTGAACCAAGGCCTCAGACTCTTTTGTGATTTCATCAATGAACTTATCGGCGGCAGCTTCAGTGCCACATTCCGTGATGAAATTCTCAGGCAGTCTACGAACCTCGGTGAACTTCAAACGCTCCAGGTTACTGGGGTTGATCTTCTCGTCGGTTAGTGACGATTTGGCCCCGAGGGCCTGCTCTAAGTTGCCAGTTAGGTTAAATGCCATATTGCTTGCGTAAGTAAAAGGACTCATCGATGATCATGGAAATGCTTGCGTGTACTGCACATCACCTCCCTACGTAGTCGCGGTTTTCAAGGTAGAAGTCTCGTAGTGGAAGCACCCGATAGTGGCTGTGGATGGTGGAGAGGGCGATCGCACCGGCAAGCGTTAGCAATACCAGGTGGGTTAGCGTCAGTCGAAACTGTTTCAGCCGATTCAACTGCTTATCCTGACTGGCTTGTTCAAGGGTCAGGCGGTTGACGTGGCTTTGGTTGCAGTCAACCAGGTCCCCCAGCTGGTTGAACGAACCCTTGAGGGACTCAATGTCTGACTGAGTTAACTTCTCGCCCGTCTCCAGTAGCCCCAGCTGCTTATTGATGGCCGCGATCGACCGCTTAATCTCAACCGTATTTGCCCGGCTTGTTTCCTGAAGATCTGAAACAGCGGCCCGGACATTGGCCAGGGCGATGCCGTGGCGTTCGACGGTTTTAGACAGAGCCGCGACCTTCTCCACCAGGGATAGATCTTCATCCGTTACTGGGTCAACGGGTTTTGTCTCGGGAGCTTCGTCCGTACTCAGCCAGCTTAGTGGGTCCTGTTTGGGGTCCATGGCTAGCTCCTTAATCCCAGAAGATTAAGGCGTCGAAGGCCCCAATTGTGCATTGATGCGCGGTAATCGCTGGTTGAGCGATGTCTCTGAGGACACCGCCCAGAACGATGAGAGCCGCAGACCAGATGACAAAAAGTTTTATCTTGTAAGCCATAATGAAGTCGTTCCATTTTGTGTTTGGGACGCAAGGGATAGGGCTTTTCCATGGCGACCTATCCCTTTTGCATGTGAGCTTTTAGAAGGTCATGTTTGAGTAGATGCCCTCTAACAGCCGGACCATTTGGGTGGCATCCAGCTGTATCTCCATGTGATCAAGCAGTCGCATGACTTCATCGTGGTCCTCAAACTCGAACTCATCGCGCGTTGCCAGAGAACAGAGAGAGGCATCAGCCAACAGAAGATTAAGACTGTCGGTTTCGAGATAAAGCAGGTGCTGTGCAACAGCCGAGGCAATGTTTAACCGTTCCTTATTGGTCAGGCCTTGCCAGTAGGAACCGTACTTATTACAGAGGCGATCAACGGCAGGGGTTTGGACGTAATACGTGATGGGCTTTGACATAGTGACTAACTCCAGTCGGTGAGTTGTGCAAATTCGTCGTCGATATCAGTGGGTTGAGTCGCCTGGGGCAGTGGAGCGAGCGGATGACCGCTTTGACTAGCGGCATAGATGCCAAGGATGTGATTTAAAGCCAGCTTGGGATCCTCTACCTGTATCTCTTCCATCACCTTGCGTATCAGGGGTTGGAACCCCTTCTCGATGGTGATTCTCACAGGCTTGCTACCTTGCGTAGTGCATAGGCGTATAACCCACGGGCATTGGCCCACTGAGGATCAGGAAGTACCTGGATGTTGCGCTGGGTCAGCAGACCTTTGATGCCAGGCAGGCAGGCACCCCCACCAATAGCCAGTAGAGCCGTGGCTGACGCCATGCGATCCTCTGTTGGGCGCACCATCGGTTTAAGTACTGTGTTCACCCAGACGGGAAGTTCCGCTTTGTAAGCCTCGTTAAATTTCCACTCTGGAAACTGGGTTCCATAGGTGAAGTTGCCAGACTCAATACCCGCTCGAATGAGATGGCGATCACCTTCCCTTTTTAGCTGTTGTCGCACCAAATCATTCTTTGCAATGGCATCAATAAAACTCTCTACTCCGCCGTTTTGGGAGTAGCTGCGACCGGTCATTGAGAGACCATTAAACGAACTAACAATGAGAGTTCCGTTGCCTAGGTCATAGACTAATGCGTTAGTGAAATCAGCCTTGTTGTTGTAGGCCAAAACCGCACCGGTTCCCTCTTCCAAAACACCATTAACAGTCACGGCAACAGTTGAACGCTTGCCATTCATAACAACAATATGAATGCCGGTTAATGCCTCTTTTAATCCCTTCCCAAGGGTCGCGCCGTCATGAACAGAAACGGTGATAGAGAGTAGCCATTCTGACCGGTGAGGTTGGAGAGACAGTGCGCTAAGCAACAGCTGTAAACCGAGGTCAATCTTGCCGGTTTTGTCGTCGGTGACGCGGTGCAATGCGCGAGGTGAATGGTAGTAGGCATTGATGCCGCCGATCCATTGTTTGCCTTCTAAATCACTGCGATCGCCCTCGACATATTCGACATATCCCTTGGTTTGACCCAGACTCAGGCGCTCGGTGAGGTAGGTCACATAGCTATCTAAGCGGTACTCACCGAGACCAGAAACCAGCTTTAAAGCCCCGTTGCCGATGTCTACACCCACCGGTTGGCAGTTCTGCCCGGATTTGGCAGATGTGACAGATTCGGTCAGTTTTGCCAATGTTTGAGTTGCCATGTGTTTATCTCTGTAGTTATTGATGTGTAATGATTTGATGCTGTTTGGAAGGGAAAAGCGCTTACTTTTGGGTGTGGCAAATGTGGCTCCTGGTGACTCAATTGGTCAGATTTGCCACGAAAAATAGACACAACAAAAGCCCGTGGGAAAGTTCACGGGCTTGTTATGCGTTCAGGTACTCGGCTGAACGGTGGGGCGTGTGTCCGAAGCTCCTCTTAGCTCAGGCACTTCAATGAAATGGGAGACGCAATCACTAACTAGGTTCAACGCATAGAAATAGCAAGTGTCTCCAATATCTATGAGGCCACAGGGCTCAACTGGACTTTCTATATCAATAGCCCTGGCTACCAGCGTTCTTCCTGCTTGAAGTCGAAGCTTAGCCAGGACTTCAAGTCGTTCATTTAATTGAGTGATTTCGTCATCAATGCTCTTTAGCTCTTGAAATAGCTCGTCGGGAGTCAATCCCTGAGTTTGATCAGATACCATTAAAAAGTCTCCTTTTTCTGGGGGCTGCCCTGGGCTGCGGCGTCCAAACTACGGCCCAGGGCTATTACTCTACTTTTTAGTTTTTAACCAACGTCGAAGTGTTCAGGCTTCGACGTTTTTTTGTGAGATCGCATCCGCAAGAAAAGGAACTGGCTCAGAAGAACTGAGGCGATCGGGAAGAGCCGATATACCAACTCCAAAGTGCTCTGACAACAAGCGATCTATGTTTTTAGCCTCCTTAATTGTCCATCCAGGCTCAGCGCCGTTCTCACCGCGTTGAACCTTTCTGATTGAACAGTCAATAACCCTAGAAAGGGCTTCCTGAGAGAGGCCGAGAGCTTCACGCAACTGCTTGAGCACGACTTTATTTTCAACCTCAACATCATCCATGTTATAACATAACTAACCAAAATGGATACCAATTTTGGATATCCATTTTGGTTAGTTCCTTAAAGGTACATGCAAGGGGCAAGTTTGACGACCACCCCTTGCATGTCGATTATCTCAGCGCCCCCAGCGCCTTTGAAAGGGGCAACCCACCACATATCCATCTCTTCAAAAACACGGAAATTACGTAAATACCGATGTCACTTAAATCACTAAGTAGAATCTCTCACGATCTACGTACTTACGGATGGGGGGTCATCACCAACCACCCATGCCATCGCGAAACACGAATCGGAATAACTTGGCCCATAGAGGTCAAGCGGTGCGGTGTTCAAAAGGGCTTTTGCCTAAGGGCCTGGCTCCAGTGGCCAGAGCTGCACATATTGAACGCCTTTGAATTGGAATCGGACTGCCTAAATAAAAGACATGGGGAAGCAAATGCAGGTTGATTCACTGGCTATGTACGTCACCCTGCTGGCGGCTGCACACCGAGAACAGCGGTTCTATCAATTACGGTTCATGTGGACTGCGATCGCAGCGTTCGAAGAGATGGGACTACCAGCCGACCGGCTGGAGGAACTACGCGGCCTGTACCAGGGATTCGCCGAGGGTGTCCTATTCGATCAGCACATCAATAGCCAACAAAAAGGAGCCGACCCAGAGAGTCCGCCCCAAAGCTAGTACTGCTATTCGTCAACGTATCCGGGGTCGCCTTCGGCCCAAAGCCACTACCCATACACATTATGTCAAAGATAGCTCAGGAAGCCCGTACGGGAGTCGCCTGTCCTTTGTGTGGTCGGGAAAAATATTGTTTTCTCATTGGTGAGCCATCTAACCCAAACATGGTTCTATGCCAATGGACGGAACCCAACAGACCACCAAACGGCTGGACTTACCAGGGACTTGCCAAAGATAATCGTCCAAAGTTTCTCAGAGATGGAGCCAAGCGCCGACGCAGCCGTAAATACCCTGAACTGGTCCGGCTGCAGTCTAAGGAGTTCTCCGAAAAATCACCCAAGTGGGTACTAGACAAACCCAACCCAACCATTGCACCAGGCGATCTAATTGTTGCCTCAGATGGCGTAACCCCTGGCATTCATGAGGTGAAGCGTCGCAAAAAGAAAACACTGATGTGCTCACCCCCCGGTGGCACGCAGATATTTTTAGAGATAGCGGAGAAAGATGCTAAGCCGTGCGTTGAGGATCCAGATACCGGTGACCAGCTGCAGCGGATTGAATATCTATATCCAGACCCGCTTAACCCAGCAAAGAATATCGGTAAGGTGGTGCGTCGCCAGTGGAGCGATCGCAGGCCGTGGTTTGAGAGTTACACCAAAACGAAGGAGGTCCGGCCCTGGTTCTGGAATGAAGATGCAGGTGACTGGGCCATGGGTCGTGGTCAACGCAGCTGGCCACTGTACCGAGAGAACGAAGCCAAGGAAGCGATCACCCGTGGCGAGGTGCTGTTTCTGGTTGCCGGTGAGCAGGCCGTCGAGGTTTACCGCTCCCTGGGACTAACTGCCACCACATGCCAAGGCGGTGAGGCCAGGTATGCCGATATCCCTGACAGACTATCGGGGGCCTGGGCCATGGCCCAAGACTCAGGGCTAAAGCCTCTAATCGCCATACACCCGGACTTTGACCTAACTGGCGACACCAAATTTGTGGCCGGTTTAACCAAGGAATGCCGGAAAGAGGGCATCGCAGCGGTGGCACTCAATCCGTTAGCCATTTGGTCAGATATGCCCCACGGGGGTGACATCAAAGATGTAGTCGATGGACTTGCGATCGCACCGGATGAGCTATTGCTCCGGCTAGAGAACGCCATTGATGAAGCCATCGACCTAGCCGAGATGGCCGAGCGGAATATCAAGCGACGGCTACGGTGGGGTGCTCCGGACTCAGTAGAGGGGGAACTGGGCTACTGGCGTAAGAACGACGATAGTGAGGATGACTACAGCGTTTTCAGACCACTGACTAATTTTGATTTGCAGATAGAAAAAGAAGTGGCTAGCTCTGACGGCGGCGGCTTCATTCTGCAGCTGAAGCGCAGTGGTGATCATCACCAGCACCGGTTGTTCCTGCCAAGCCTCGACTTTACCAGCGTCAGTAAATTCGAGGACACCCTTAAGAAGTCACTGGGCGGTGCCCTCATCTGCCGGTTAAATAATCACCAGATGAAAGCCCTATTGAGGGTGCGACTGGATGAATATCACAGCCGGGGCGGCAAGATGTACCGACTGGCTGAGCGAGTGGGGCAGCAGGCCGATGGTTACTGGATATTCCCCAGTAACCAGTTAACCCCCAGTGGTGAAGCCACCAGCGAGGAAAACAGCCGGTGGATATGGAACGACGGCATTACCGGGCAGGCTGACACACTGCCGGTGCCTCAGTACAATCCCACGTCATCTGATGCCATGGCCAACCTGGTGGAGTCGATGATCGGGTTCTACGGGCCGGTCAATATTTACCCCGCACTGTTAACCCTGGGCTATGGTGCTGCCGCTGTTCATTATCAGTCTTTTATCGAGCAGACCGGCAATTTCCCAATCCTGAACCTCATCGGTGACGGCGGCGGCGGTAAAACCACAGCGGGAGCCTGTGCCCTGTCTATCTCTGGAATGCACACCGATAAAGCCGGTGGGATGCTCAAAGACGTATCAGTGTCAGCAGCCTACGAACGCTTAAAGCTGATCGGTGGCCTCGTCCACTGTTGGGATGACCCCACTAGGACGCCTGAACTAGACGAGTTCCTTAAAGGACTCTACAACGGTAAGCCCAGGCTGGTGAGAGGGGGAGACGCTGGAAAGTTCAATTCCCAGAAGCCTCACAGCGCACTGATGGTAGCCTCTAACTTCGCCGCCGGTGAGACAAATGCAGCCACAATGAGCCGGTTGATTCTGCTGTGGTTTGACTGCAGCGACAAGTGTGGAGGGAAAAACGACTGGCTCAAGATGAAACGGGCGATGGACAAGGCCAGTGGGGCACTACCTGGGGTTATAAAGCTGGGCCTGGATCTTGATCAAATAGGCGACTGTGAGGAGCAGCTAGAGCCCTATCTGCCTCATGCCCACTCAAGGATGGCTCGAAACTTAGCCATCATTCTCCAATACGGCAATGCCGTCTTAGATATGGCGGGTGTCCGAAATCAGTTCGACTTACTAAGCTATCTCAGAGACAAGGTCTGCTCCATGGCCAACGATGCGGACGCCAGCACCGACAGCCTTCGCGACTTTGTCGAGCGCTTATCTATGTTCCGATCTCAGGCAAAGCTGGGGGAATGGAATATGCGTTTCACCACTGAGCACAACTCTGACGTAGTCAAGGCTTTATCCATCCGCCTGAAGGAGGTTTGGGATGTGGTGGATAAAAACTCGAATCTGGCCTACAACAAGCAGATTCTTAAGAACCTACTCAAAGCGAGAGGAGCAAAGCTCAACGACAAGCAACGGTTTCATGGCAATGAGGACGTCTCTAAGGCGTTCGATCGCAAGGCCACCGACGACCCTATATGGAGAAATCAGCGGTGCGTTTCTATTCCTATCGACATCATCCGTGAGTACATCGAAATTGATGAACGCTTGGAAAACATGTCAACTGCGTCAACTGACCCTTCTGATCACACTCAAAACCTTGTCAGTCCTGAGGAATCTCAGTTGACGTCTATATGTCAACTGAATGTCAACTGGAATAAAAAACGTCAACTGACAAGTGAGGAGGCTGATCAGCAAAATCTTGCAACTGGCACACACCAAGAATCTCAGTTGACGGTTTCCAGTTGTCAACTGAGCACCCCAGTTGACGGTAAAATGTCAACTGACCAAAACCATACACAGCATGACTTAGAGGGTGATTTTGAACCTCAGTTGACGCAGTTGACATCAGAAAGGGTGCCTACATATTTCCGCGACGAAGAACGTGCGTTTGAGGCACCTGTCGTAGATACGGATTCTTGTCTCACAAACGCTGTATCTCATGCGGGAGAATCAAAACCAGCTGTCTCAGCCGTCTTAACCCAAGATTCACCCCCTACAACACCTGTCGATCGGGTCGAATTGCAACTGGCACAGTCAAGTTTGCAAACTAAGCCGATTGCACCGGGTGACGTCGTGATTCCAACAAGTGCCACAGTTTGGTACCGAAAGGGGAGTGCGCGGTTACCAAAAGGCAGTCTGCCCTATGGGATGGGAAAGGAACCCAGCGTTCATCTTGCGGCAATGGAGATAGAGGGCCTAGACGCATTGCAGGCCCCGTCGCTGGTGCTGTCCGTCTCCCAGGATGGCTACAAACTCAGAATCAGAAACCAAGAGACAGGTCGGACCAGCATCGTCAGCACGGCTGGCACTAAGCAGATGCCCAAAAGAGGGGGCGATGGATCGAGAGATAACACCTAGGGAGCTTTGGTACGTATGGCTCGCTTACGTCGAATACAAAACACCGTACGTGGCCCCTAGCACCGTTGTTAGAGACTACGCCAAATTTGAAAAACGGATACTCAAGATGATGAAAGAACGACCAGATATCAAGGATGCTCGCGATATGCGGGCATGGTTGCTAGAAAACTTTTCCCTTGAAACAGTCAGGCGCACTGTGCAGCAGTTCAACGCGGCCTGTAAGTTTGCCGTCGCCATGGACGAGCTGCCGTTTAACCCGTTTGATGGCCTAACTCGCTACTGGGGCAAGCGAAGGCAGGTGGCTGAGGGTAACTACACGGCATTCACGCCTGACGAGCGCAGCGCCATAATCGCAGCGTTTGAACAGGATGATCCGTACTATGCGGACTGGGTGAAATTCCTGTTCCTAAGCGGCTGTCGCCCTGAAGAAGCGAGCGCCCTTAGGTGGAGCGATGTAAGGGCGAACTTTGATGAAATCCTCATTGATAAGGCGTTGCCGGTTGATACCAGAATTGAGCAACCCACCAAGACGTATCGGTCCACCCGCTTCCCTTGCAACACCCAGATGAAACAGTTTCTAAAGGACCTGTGGTTTAAGCAGGCTGATGAAAGTTGGGACTTAGGTACCCATGATGGCTGGCTGTTGCCATCGGTAAAGGGTGGGCCATTCGACTACAAAAACTTCCAGAGCCGGCACTGGAAGCCACTAGTTGAGAAGTTGGTGCGCGATCGCAAGGTGGCGTTCTACTTCTCGGAGTACCACGCACGTCACACCTTCATTACTGAGCTGGTGAAGAAGGGGATTGATGAGCAGGACATCTCTTATATATGTCGAACTAGCGTGGCCATGATTCAGAGGTGCTACGCCAGCCAAAGTCGAAATGTAACCGTACCGGAGATTTAAAGATGAGACAGCTATCTAACTTCAATCAATCAGTTCGTTCAATCCTGGGAATGAAGCCAGTTGGGTGCTACGGCAAACACTGTGGCTGTGAACCTGGTCACACTTTTGAGTGTGATATCTGCGGCTACCTCCGCCCATGGTGTCGTGGAGCATCCGATGATATGCCGGACAGCTGTGACTATTGTTGGACAAAGGCTCACAGAGAAGCTAACGAAACACTTGAGAATGCACTCAGGCCACTAGCTTGATGCACTGCCTGTCACGCAACTACTCAACGGTGGGTCAGGGTTTACAGCAGTTCACCCCAACCAAGGAGTCAGGGTTTTGGGTGTGTGCCAGTTGGGCAATTTAGGCCCGTTTTAGTCCAAGTGAATTATTGAGAATTGAGCGCAAATTTAATTCGACGATTAGTTTCTGTTTTTTGAATTGGAATTTAGAGGTGATTTTTCCAATTCATATAAATGAAGTGGAGTTTTTGGCTATGCCGATGGATAGAAGCTTGTATCCCGATAATTGGGATGCGATCGCAAAAAATATAAAGGATGAGGCTAACTGGACTTGCACCGAATGCGGTAGACCTTGCCGAAAGCCTGGGGAGCGTGAGCACGAATTGCTTGAGCGCTTACCACCTGTGTGGCAGGTCGATTGGTATGACTTGGTTGACTCTGAAGAGTTTGGGGATGTTGAGATCGAGAAACCCGGACGATTCATCTTGACGGTGGCGCATCTTGACCACAGGCCTGAAAATTGCGATCGCACCAACCTCAAAGCGCTGTGTGCTCCATGCCATTGCCGCTATGACTTGCAGCCGTCATCAATGTTTGTGAAACGGCAGCTAAAGCTAGAACGGAAAGGTCAATTAACCCTGCTCTGAGGTGCGATCGCACGTCTACTCAGTCGGTACCTCGTCAGGCGTGAAGACCATGACAAACTTGACTCTGCCAGTGGTCCATTCACCGCCTGGAGATAGAACCTGACATGTTGCACCTGAGCCAGTCCATTGAGTTAGTTGCTGCTGCTTGGTCATAACTGAGCCCATAACCTGAGGGGCTTGATAACCCATGAAGGTTTGCCCAATATCAGGGGCTGTGACATCTTTACCGAGCCTGACTACGGTGTCTGACTGAACAATCTTGGGCTTATTTTGAGGTTCACTCATAAACGCTAGAAGCCTTATGTGATAAAGCCTTCAACGAGAATTGAACTCGTGACCTCTCCCTTACCAAGGGAGTGCTCTACCGCTGAGCTATGAAGGCTGGTGGTGGGCCGTGTTGGATTCGAACCAACGTAGGCGTAGCCAGCGGATTTACAGTCCGCCCCCATTAACCACTCGGGCAACGACCCACAATGCCGGATTATCCGGCGATGCCAGGAGGCGGACTTGAACCGCCGACACGAGGATTTTCAGTCCACTGCTCTACCAACTGAGCTATCCCGGCAACAAGCGGCATGACTGCCTTTGCTTGTGCGCCTAAACAAGTTAGCAAAAGAGTGGAACCCTTAGCAAGCTAAAACTTGGGATCTTTTTGCCCTCAACTGCCACACCCTGGCAAAGAGACGGTGGGCAGCGCTTTTCGACAGGACATTCCCCTGCACATAGTTCATCCTCTATTCAATCTCCCGTAGTCGGGCTAGTTTTAGATAGAAGGCCCCTACACCTTGGCCCGCATAGGACCTTACTCGCACGGTGTACTGACCAGATTTAGAAATACGGGCAAACAGCAGGGAGTTGGTCGACCCGTCGGGACCATCATCGTTTTCACTAACGGTTGTGCCGTCATCGCCCAAGAGGCTGACTAGTGTATCAAACTCTTCGGAAATGACATCAATGGTTATCTGGTCACCCTCAAATAGCTCAATACTGTAGTCTCTGGCAAAACCACCGACTCCAGTGGGAATATCGCTCTCGGTGAGCGTATCGTTCACCTCACGCCCTCCTGCTAGCTCGATGGGATTATAAATTTGAGCCACAGCCCCACTAGCGCTCAGTATTCCAAGCGTTAACAGCGTTGCGGGCACCAGCATCGCCTGGCGTAGAATTTTCCTAGATTGCTTCATATGTTGGCAAAGGATGGGTGACTTAGATGGTGACATTATGCCCCAAGTTCAGGATGTCGCCTTACCACTCAATCAGCTTGTAACGTTCGTTAGCTCGCTCAGGTGCCCTAGAGCATACTCAACCAACTCTGTAATCTAAGTTCAGGCTGAAGAATAAAGGTGCCACCTGATGTTGTAAGCCTGTATCATCCCAATGACGTGCAAGTCGGTAGCTGCCCACTATGCCCCGTTCTGATTCCAAACATACTTTGTCACAAAATAATGATCATCCTGTTTTACAGCGCTTGCGCGGCATAAGTCACGTTTTGGATAATGCGATCGCAATTCCCGGACTCGGCTACCGAGTCGGCCTAGATCCTCTAATCGGGCTACTGCCGGGTGGAGGCGATCTGATGACCGGTCTAATTTCAGTCTATATCGTTGCTGAAGCCGCTCGTTTAGGGGTGCCAGCAGCCACCCTAGGTCGGATGGGTCTCAACATTTTTCTAGAGCTGCTCGTTGGCACTGTGCCGATGGTCGGAGACCTGTTTGATGTGGTCTGGAAAGCCAATGCTCAAAACGTCGCCCTGTTAGAACGTCATATTCAGCATCCCCGCCCCAGCCGTCGCGCTGACAAGGTATTTGCCATCATCTTAATCACATTGCTACTGGCCCTGGTAATCGGCATAGCCACCCTATCCCTAATGATTGTGCGCTGGGTCCTGCAGCTGTAACATAGAAGGCCGACACCCATTCCAGGGCCAAACTGTTCGATAGCAGAGCGACAGTCCTGAATGTGAATACGCTGATAAAAGAGCCCCCGGATAGAGGAATTACATGGTTGGAGCAGCCGATTTTGTCGCCGACATTACCCAAGGCGGCACAGACCAAGACGTAACGCTCGACTTTAAGGTTCCTGATCCCAACGATACCAATATCTCTGAGCACGATTTTAACCACCAGATCGACGTTGCCTGGCAGGTGTGCGATCGCTTTGATTTGCAAACCGATATTTGGCGTGGTCGTATTCTTCGAGCCATTCGCGATCGCGAAAAGCAAGGTGGTGACGGTCGTGGCACCGGCTTTCTTAATTGGTTAAAGGATCGAGAAATCAGTAAAAGTCAAGCCTACGCGCTAATCGAGCTGGGCAACAGCGCAGACGACCTGCTTCAAGAGGGGCTCTTAGACGAACAGTCCGTCAACCAATTTAGCAAACGAGCTTTTGTAGAAACGGCCCAGGCCGCCCCAGAAGTGCAACAAATGGTCACCGAAGCTGCCCGCCGAGGCGAACAAGTCACCCGCAAAGAGGTCAAACAGCTAACCGATGAATGGACAGCCATGACTTCTGACCTAGTACCAGAGACCGTCCGAGAAAAAGTTGCTAACAACACCATTCCGACCCGCTATCTGACACCACTGGTCAAGGAAATGGAAAAACTGCCCCCCAGTCATCAAGAAACCTTGCGCACCGAAGCCGCTCGAAATCCAGATGTCGATACCCTCAAGCAAATCACATCCGAAGCCCGCTACCTGTCTAAATATATCGCTGCCGCCAGCCAGGTACAAACTATCGATCCAGATATCGTAAATTTAGAACAAGCCCTGGAAGAAGCCTTGCGTACGGGCTGCTTAAACTCCACAGCAGACCTAGTCAACCAAGCAACCCAGCTAGAACAGGCCACCGCAAAGCTCTACACAGCCTGGCGACGACTCAACAAGCTGGCAGAGCGCGTCTATGTTGACAGTGGCGAAAGCACTCCCCAGCTGCGTGCCCTGCTCAGCGCCCTAGCTCCCCTTACCAACGAACTGATTGAAATCCAGATAGGGAACGCTAGTAGCCCCTCCACCAAAACCATCCGTCTACAAATCCTAGGGGAAGCGGACTAAACACCACAAATTCGTGTCAATCCAATAGATAAAAATTCTAAATAGATCAACCTAGAATACTTGCACGCCAATAGTGTGACAACACTTCAACTGTATTTACAAACATTCTTGCAATACTAATAGGGTGTAAAGTGTGAAATCAGATGTCAATATTTAAGTTAACCGCAGCAGTTGTGCTAGGCCATGGCTTAGATAGAGGCAACAAGTGGTTATTGTAATGCAGGAATTGGTACAGATATGCCACAGCTTGAGGCCAGCCCAGCGCTCGACTTCCAAAGTGAAGCGTACAAGGATGCATACAGTCGCATCAACGCAATTGTAATTGAAGGAGAATTGGAGGCTAACGATAACTATAAGAAGTTGGCTGAACACCTCAGCGAGCATAAGGACGACTTGATTAAACTAGCTCGCATGGAAAATCGTCACATGAAAGGCTTCCAGGCCTGTGGCAAGAACCTAAATGTGACACCTGATATGGAGTTTGCCAAAGTATTCTTTGCTAAGCTCCACGATAATTTTAAGGAAGCCTGGGATGAAGGAAAGGTTGTCACCTGCTTACTGATTCAGTCGCTAATCATTGAAACCTTTGCCATTTCTGCGTACAACATCTACATCCCCGTTGCAGATGATTTCGCACGGAAAATTACCGAAGGTGTCGTCAAGGACGAATATATGCACCTGAATTTTGGTGAAGAATGGCTCAAAGCTAATTTTGAGACTGCTAAAGCTGAATTAGAAGAGGCAAATCGTCAGAATTTGCCCCTAGTCTGGCAGATGCTTAACCAAGTAGCCGAGGACGCAGCTGTCCTGGGAATGGAAAAAGATGCCCTAGTTGAAGACTTTATGATTACTTATGGTGAAGCCTTAGGTAACATTGGGTTTACTAGCCGCGAGGTTATGAAGCTTTCGGCTCAGGGTTTAGCTATGGCCTAGGTATATCAGTTTGTAAAAGAGGCTGATCGGGTGATCAGCCTCTTTTTTCATTGCCGCTCGTACGGCCAACACCCCCCATGACTGTAACGTTTTGTTGTAGTCTGATTTTCTAAGGTTAATTTAATTTTTTATACAAGCGTCCCCAATGTTTGGCTTAATCGGACATCTCACTAATTTAGAGCACGCCCAATCGGTCGCCCGTGATTTGGGATATCCAGAATATGGAAGCCAAGGCTTGGATTTTTGGTGCAGTGCGCCTCCCTTTGTAGTGGAAGACATCAAAGTTACTAGCGCAACTGGCCAGGTCATTGAAGGGCGCTACGTAGAATCCTGCTTTCTGCCGGAAATGTTGGCGACACGACGCATTAAGGCAGCTACTCGTAAGATCCTGAATGCAATGGCCCACGCTCAAAAGCTAGACATCAATATTACGGCTTTGGGTGGGTTTTCCTCAATCATTTTTGAAAACTTTAAACTTGAACAAATTCGCCGCATTCGCAACTTAGAGCTTGATTTCCACCGATTTACCACAGGCAATACGCACACGGCCTATATCATTTGCCAGCAAGTTGAACAGGCCGCGCCCCAATACGGCATTGATCTATCCAAGGCAACGGTAGCCGTTTGTGGAGCCACAGGCGATATTGGCAGTGCCGTTTGTCGCTGGCTGAGCCAACATACGGGCGTTAAAGACTTATTGCTTGTCGCTCGTAATAGAGAGCGTTTGGATAATCTCAAGGACGAGATTGGCATGGGCCAAATCATGGGTTTGGAAGAAGCATTACCCCAAGCCGATGTAGTCGTTTGGGTCGCTAGTATGCCTAAAGGGATTGACATCGACCCTAGCAAATTAAAGCAAACTTGCTTAATGGTTGATGGCGGCTATCCCAAAAATATTGGCAGCCAGTTTAGCCACCCTGGTATTCACGTTCTCAAGGGCGGTATTGTTGAGCACACCCTCGATATAGACTGGCGCATCATGCACATTGTTGCCATGGATGTTCCTGCTCGACAGTTATTTGCCTGTTTCGCTGAATCAATGCTGTTGGAATTTGAAAAATGGCATACTAATTTCTCTTGGGGGAGAAATCAAATCACCTTAGAGAAAATGGAGAAAATTGGTGCAGCCTCTGTCAAGCACGGTTTTCGTCCCTTGCTAACAACCTAGTTTTTTAATACCTAGTTACACTTATCCTTCCTGGCTGACACCATCAGTGCATTTTAAGGGGCAGTTTGCGATAGGGTGGAATTATTGCTGGAGTACCTAGAGCTGTTATGGCGACAACAGAAAAAAGGCCCATTTTGCTAGACTTTGAAAAGCCGTTGGCTGAGTTAGAGTCGCGTATTCTGCAAATACAAGCATTGGCCGAAGACAACGATGTTGACGTCTCGGCGCAAATTCAGCAACTAGAGTCACGAGCCCAGCAGTTAAGGCAAGAGATTTTTACGAGCCTGACACCAGCTCAGCGTATTCAGGTAGCACGTCATCCTCGTCGACCTAGCACATTGGACTATATTCAAGCCATTTCTGAGGAATGGATTGAACTGCACGGCGATCGGCGCTCTGGAAAAGATGACCTAGCTCTAGTAGGTGGCATTGCCCGTTTTCATGGCCACTCAGTTGTCATGATCGGTCATCAAAAAGGGCGGGATACCAAAGATAATGTCGCCCGCAATTTTGGTATGGCCTCTCCCGGAGGCTACCGCAAGGCAATGCGGCTAATGGAACACGCCAACCGTTTCAAGATGCCGATCTTTACCTTCATCGATACACCTGGCGCTTGGGCTGGTTTAGAAGCAGAAGAAATGGGACAAGGAGAAGCCATTGCCCATAATCTTCGAGAAATGTTCCGTCTAGATAGCCCAATTATTTGCACAGTGATTGGAGAAGGGGGCTCTGGAGGAGCATTGGGTATCGGTGTTGGTGATCGCCTCCTAATGTTTGAGCATTCCGTCTATACAGTTGCCAGCCCTGAAGCTTGTGCAGCCATTTTATGGAAGGACGCCTCCCGTGCATCGCAAGCGGCTGAAGCCTTGAAGATAACGGCTTGGGACTTAAAAAATCTAGGAATTTTAGATCATCTATTGCCGGAGCCCACTGGAGGAGCCCATGCAAACCCAATTAAGGCCGCTGAGGGCCTGGAAGCAGCACTTTTAGAAAACCTTGAGTCCCTACTTGCGATACCACCCGAACAACGACGGCAAGAACGATATCGTAAGTTTCGTCAGATTGGTGTTTTTTCAGAAGCAGCCTAGGGTTAGCGCATTGTTGCCGCATAGAGTTGGACTATCTCTCCCTTAGAAATTTCAGAAATAACAATATGGAATTTACGAGCTATCGTTCTCAGGTTTGATGCAGTCCCGCTCAAACCTGAGAACGATTAATGTGTGTAGCCAGTTGTTGTATGAGGGGTGAATCACCCATAAAGCACTGATTTAAGACCATTGTGAAAACTCTCTTGGCATAAAATCGACACAACTCTCGTAACATTTGTTAATATTAAAGACACGCGTAGATTTCTTGCTCTGCTCTCCATGGATGCTCATTGATGAACACTGTCCTTAACCGCCGCGCATTAATTACAGGTGCTAGCACTGGTATTGGTCGCGCCACAGCTCTAGCTTTTGCCAAAGCTGGGTTTGATGTCGTACTGGTGAGTCGATCAGCAGATAAGCTTCAGGCTCTAGTAGATGAAATTGTTGCGACATCAGCGGTCCAGGCCCAAAGTTTTCCCATGGATTTAGGTGTCATTGAGCAGGTCAAACCCCAAATCGAAAGTATCCTCGAAACAGTGGGTCCCGTCGATGTACTGGTCAACAATGCTGGCATGGGCTATACCGGAGCACTCAATCAGATGCCATTGGCTGATTGGTGTCAAATCCTTAACTTAAATGTAACCAGTGTCTTTCAATGTATTCAGGCAATCCTTCCAGGAATGCGTCAGTGTAGCAGTGGCATGATTATTAATGTAGCTTCGATTGCAGCGCGACAAGCCTTTCCCGAATGGGGAGCTTACGGCATTAGTAAAGCAGCCGTTGTCGCCCTATCAAAGGCTATCTCAGTTGAAGAACGGGAGCACGGCATTCGAGTAGTGACCATTTTACCTGGCGCTGTCAACACTCCCCTGTGGGATACGGACACTGTTCAATCCGACTTTGATCGCTCTGGCATGCTTACCCCTGAGCTAGTCGCAAACGCCATTCTACAAACTGCACTGCTCCCAGATGGGGCAGTGGTTGAAGAGCTAACCATCATGCCCAGTGGAGGAGCCCTGTGATTCCCTGAAGCATGTTTTCTCTGGTCAAAGCAGTGGCCAACTTTCGTCTTAATGAGACGAACCAACTTTTTGCTGATTATCTAAAACTTCACTTACCCACACCATGGTTATTTCCACAAACGGTTCTAACGCTAACGGTCTGCTCAATAGTAAATCGTTAGAAAGTGTCGTACGCCCTGATCGAGCCAAAACTCAAGGACATGACGCGCTGCTACATGAGCCTTCTGCCGATAATGAAAAACTCATGCAAGCGGTGCACACCATGCTGGCTGAGTTAGGTGAAGACCCTGAGCGGGAAGGATTGCTCAAAACACCTAAGCGGGTGGCTGAAGCCATGCGTTTTCTCACTCAAGGCTACACTCAGTCGTTGGAGACCATCGTCAATAATGCCATTTTTGATGAAGGTCATAATGAGATGGTCTTAGTGCGAGATATCAATTTCTTTAGCCTGTGCGAGCACCACATGCTGCCGTTTATGGGGCGAGCCCACGTTGCTTATATCCCCAACCAAAAGGTGGTCGGTCTGAGTAAGTTAGCCCGCATTGTTGAAATGTATTCCCGCCGACTGCAGGTACAAGAGCGGCTGACACGACAGGTCGCTGAGGCCATCAGCGAGGTATTGGAGCCTCAAGGAGTAGCTGTAGTGATGGAAGCCAGTCACATGTGTATGGCGATGAGAGGCGTCCAAAAGCCAGGCTCTTGGACAGTGACTAGCGCCATGCTTGGTGTCTTTCAGGATGAGCAAAAAACACGCGAAGAGTTCTTAAGCCTTATTCGTCATCAACCAGCATTCTCCAACTACTAAACTGATCTTAACGAACGGTCTAGATTCAAGGTCTGTGGAGAAATCTGAAAAAATAACTGACTAGGCCGTTCTCTGGGAAAAGCAACGATAGAGTTGAGATTCATATCGTCGGCAGGAACTCATCCCCGCCGACGATATTCTAGTGAAACCATATGTTGCCGATGGCAGCTTGTCATTTTCACCCACTAGATCGTGATTTATATAGGAGTAAGTGGAGCCCATGAGTCCCCTGAATGTTGAAACTGCTGGTGAAATCATTAGCGCTGGTACTGAAAGCTTTCAAGCTAGCCATGTAGACGTCATCGAAACTGTCATTGCCAGCCTGGAACAGGGGGGCAATGCCATGGTCAGCCGCGATGATGAAGATGGCTATCTTTGGAAATTTACCTACGGCAGTGTGACGGTGTATGTCCAACTGACAGGAACGGATGATGAAGATACTCTCACGGTCTGGTCCCCTCTATTGAAGCTGCCAGTGGCTAATCAAACAGCTTTAATGCAAGAGCTGTTGGCTATGAACTGCGGTGAAACCTTAGAAGCCTGTTTTGGTATTTCTAATCAAGAGGTTCTGGTCTTGGCAAGCCGCATCATGGCGGATATCAATCCTGGCGAAATTTCTAGACTCATGACCATTGTGGCGACTATCGCCGATGACATGGATGATATTCTCCAGGAGAAGTATCCGGCTACGTAGACAGTATCTGACTGCATAGACAATGAACAGGATATGGCGGCTGATTCCCCCGATGGAGGCCTCCGGTGTGCTTCAAATGGCTATTGATGAGTGGTTATTAGAACAGCACCGTTTGGGTAACGGACTACCCTGCTTAAGGTTTTATACATGGTTCCCCATCGCTATTTCCCTGGGCTATCATCAACGCCACTATCCAGAGCACTGGCGTACTATGCAATGGCAAGGTCAGTCAATAGACCTAGTGCGGCGGCCCAGCGGTGGGCGAGCGGTGCTTCACCAGGGAGACTTGACCTACAGTATCGTTACATCCGGATACCACGGCCGACGGCGAGATATCTACACTGAGCTTTGCCAGTTCTTGATTGAGGGCTGGCAACGTTTGGGAATTTCTCTGCATTTAGGAACCGATCAGCGTAGCTATCAGCGCTCTGCAAACTGCTTTGGTACGGCTACTGCAGCCGATCTAGTTATGGACACTGGCTATAAGGTGATTGGCAGCGCTCAGCTTTACCGTGATAGCTGTATTTTGCAACATGGATCCATCAGACTGGCGCCAGATCCAGATCTAGCAGCAGCGGTATTTGGTGGTACTCCGATTACTCCCCCTAATGTCTTCAGAACTATGAAGCCAACGGCTGTAATTGCAGCACTGACCGCTGCAGCACAGCATATTTTTGATATTAGTCTCAAGCTGCAGCCCCTATCATTACAAGAACAGCAGCAGGTAACCCTCTGGGCTCAAGACAGGGAAATGCCTCTGTAACTAATTGTCTCTTCTCTAGCTCCAAATTTAGCCTGTCTATTCCGCATTTCTGGCGATCGCAGCTAGCTGTAATCCCGATGGATAAGCCCCCTCTTCCTTAATACGATCAATAATCGCCTCTGAAATCGGAAAGTTTAATCGCTTGGCCAAGGCCCGGACGACATCGCCCCGGTCAATAGTCCCAGCAACGGCATCAGCAGGGGACAGTACCGTGATCCGTCGCAGTTCATTTTCTTCGAGATCGGTAATCACTTTAGACAGCGGTGTTTCTTCACGCACATGGGGGACATCTAAAAGCGGGTGGGCAACCTGGGCCAGGGTCATGGATTCCCATTGACCACGTTCAATCTGACGTAGATCATCCAGGGACACCATGCCCCGATAGCGACCGTTGGAGGCGGCAAAATAGACAACAGCCTTATCCTCATGCAGCAGCTGATTATCGGCAAATTCCCGTAGCGTCATGGTGCCATCAACCACCTTAAATTCGCGTACACTCGCATCCTTGGCTTTGAGACTGCTAATGGCATCCTGCAAATCGCTGACCCGGTTATAAGCCCCTGCATTGCGCACAGCAAACCATCCCAGAAGCGAGAGCCAGAGCCATTCAAACTGTTGGGTAGACAGATATACATAGATACCCACCGTAATCGCCGTCCACCCTAGCAACTGACCAACCCTGGCCGCCCAGCGCACCCCTTGAGCCCGGCTACCGGTTATTTTCCACACGGCAGCTTTGAGCACCTGACCACCATCTAAAGGTAAACCTGGAATCAAATTAAACAGGGTAAGTACCAGATTGATTTGGGCAATCCGGCTCGTTACCAGCGAGGCTATCGTCTGCTCCGGGACAATCAGGGCTACCAACCCCAGGGATACAAACAGAAAAAAGCTGACTAAGGGGCCTGCGATCGCAACTTGAAATGCCTGCCCTGGAGTTTTTGACTCCTTGTCAATAGACGCAATCCCCCCAAACAAAAATAACGTGATCGAGTTGACCTGAATCCCCTGACGTCGAGCTACCAGGCTATGCCCCAACTCATGGAGTAGTACAGAGCCAAACAAAAGTAGTGCCATCACCAGACCCACTACAGCTGCCACCGGCAAGGTGAATCCATCGTCAGATAGATCGCTGCCATAGGCAAACGTCATTAGCAGGACAATAAAAAACCACGATGTATCAACAAATAGGGGGATACCGAAAATTGCGCCAACGCGCCAACCGGATTGCATAGTGATATACCTTTGATAGGCCGATGGATAATAGGGACAGAACGATTAGTATGGCCCTACTAAAAAGTCATACTAAAACACACCTGCATTCAGAACCGTCAGTTTTTATCTAAGAACTGCCTCTATTTTAATGAGGGGGTTTACCAATAGCTTTACTGGATCTCCGAATCTTTTCGAATTATTATCTATGCGTATTAAGATTTGCGGCCTAACCCAGCCGGACCAGGCGGTTGCGATCGCCACCATGGGAGCCTCCGTACTGGGATTTATCTGCGTTAAACAATCCCCGCGCTACGTAGCCCCCGAAACTATTCAGACCATTGTGCAGGCACTCCCCCCTATTGACCGCTTTGGGGTTTTCGCCAATGCATCGCTGGAGCAAATTAAGCAGACCGTAGCTCTAGGACAGCTCAGCGGTGTGCAGCTCCATGGACAAGAATCCATCGCCTACTGTCAGACAGTTCGCACAACCTTACCTGACGTAGAACTGATCAAAGCCCTACGCATTCGTGATTTAAAAGATTTAGACCAGGTAGAAACCTATGCTCCCTATGTGGACACATTTTTACTAGATGCTTATCATCCCCAGCATCTGGGGGGCACCGGCCACACCCTAGACTGGAAAACCCTACAAACCTTTCGCCCTGAACGCCCCTGGTTTTTAGCCGGTGGCCTCCGTCCTGACAATGTTGCCCAAGCCCTATCGCTGCTTTCTCCAGATGGTATTGACCTCTCCAGCGGTGTAGAACAGTCTCCTGGAGACAAGAATCTGATTAAGGTGGCTCAGCTACTGCAGGCCGTTAAAAAAGGTGAAACACTCTCCCTCTAATCACCCCGTATTTGTAACAAAACATCTCTGAGCCTAAATCTTGATTACAGAATATCCCCCTTGCTTCATATGGTCTAAGTACTGATGATAGTTTGAGCCTAGTCGTCCATGCTTAGTCTCCCTAGCTACGCCATATGTACAACGTCCAAAAAGATTGGTTAGGTGCATTGATGATGGCTGCCCTCGGTGCAGGTATCATTACGTCCTTTGCCGTGAGCCAAGGTCAAAATCCCTTTGTTGGTCTGGGTATTACTGCTTTTGCATCTATTGTCGCTGTGCTCTTTGACCATTTTTGCTAGTGAGAAAGGCGATTTCCTGTTCCAGCGATTACTCCTGTCCAGCCAGCGGCTATCACTGCTGGCTTTTTCTTGTGTAAACGCCGGCCAGCCGTCGATAATTTAATAGATCATCTTGTGCATTTCTAAAGACAACATAAAACAGCCGGTAAGACGAAAACATTACCGGCTGTTTTATTGCTGTTTTGTGGCTGTTTTGATAATCTATCGGCGGTTCTGATGT
Source organism: Leptolyngbya cf. ectocarpi LEGE 11479 (assembly GCF_015207065.1). Taxonomy (GTDB): domain Bacteria; phylum Cyanobacteriota; class Cyanobacteriia; order Phormidesmidales; family Phormidesmidaceae; genus Leptothoe; species Leptothoe ectocarpi. The sequence continues at coordinate 37,233 of NZ_JADEXP010000002.1, forward strand.
CGGGAGAGCGCATCAGCAGGAGGCCAGTACCCCTAACCCAAAGCTTCTAGATAATCACGAATACGATTACGGCGTTTAGGTTGCCGTAGCTTTTGTAATGCTTTGGACTCAATCTGTCGAACCCGCTCACGGGATAGCTCTAGTGTGCGCCCAATCTCGGCTAAGGAGTAAGGCACTCCATCACCTAAGCCAAAGCGGAGGCGAATGACTTCCTGCTCACGAGTGGTGAGGTCAGCTAGGAGCTGATGCAAATCGCGCCGTAGGGCATCCCGTACAGCTAACTCTTCAGGGGAAAGGGCATCGGTTTCCAGCAGATCGCCTAATTCCGTATCCCGCTCTTTACCAACTTTGGTTTCAAGGGAAATTGACCGGGGTACCTTGAGCAGGACTTCTCGCACCTGGGCTGCGGTCATGTTGAGTTCGCGGGCGATGTCTTCGACGGTGGCGGTCCGGCCTTTAGTCTGGGAAATCTTGCGCTGAGCTTTCTTGATTTTGTTGAGCTTTTCAGTAATGTGGACCGGCAGACGAATGGTGCGACTCTGGGTTGCGATCGCACGGGTAATGCCCTGACGAATCCACCAGTAGGCATAGGTGCTAAAGCGATAGCCCTTAGTGGGGTCAAATTTCTCGACCGCTCGCTCTAGACCAAGGGTGCCTTCCTGGATCAAATCCAGCAGCTCCAGGCCACGGTTCTGATACTTTTTAGCCACCGACACCACCAAGCGCAGGTTCGCCTTGATCATGTGCTCTTTGGCTCGCACACCCTCAGTACAGGCTTCATCTAAATCCTGCACCGACATACCCACCAGCTCAGCCCACTGCCGCTTCCCGGCCTGCAAGCTGGGCTTGAGTTCGGTAGCCTCAATGCCGCAGGCTTTGGCCAGACGCTCCAGCGAGGGGCGATGACCTAGCTGGGCTGTCATGCGATCGCGAGTCTCTAGTAACAAGACGTACGTAGACAGAATTCCAGAATCGGCCTCAGCAGCCTGTTTGCGCTGCTCCAAAAGCTGCATATAGCTTTGAACCAGCTGGGCTTCTGCCACCTCTTCGTCTCTCTCTAACAGACGAACCCGTCCAATTTCTTGTAAATAGAGACGAACCAAATCGGTGGTACGACGCCCAGGGGCAACCGCCAATTTATCAACGTCCAAATTGTTTACCGTGTCATCATCATCTTTCGACAGCAGCTTTTTTATATCGTTGTCGCTCGGCTCCTCCTTGACATTGCCAGATTGAGCCGTAGCGAGAGCAACAGAGCTGGGGGCTACCACATCAGCATCTGCAGTGGGTTGATAAGACGTTGCATCCATAACCATGGGCGGTGTAGCTTTAAGAACAGTCAAGGCCGTCTAGCCCTCGTAGATGTAGTGTTCCCGGCCTAAGAAAGCGAGGAACAAACTGCAAACTCGGGAGGCTTGCTCTAGGCAAATGTAAATCTGATGAGCTAGACTTATGCACCCATACTTAGCGTAGAGTGCTGCTGTCAAAGCCCAAGTGACTCACATCAGGGTGATATAAGGATCTACATCACTCAGCAAGCCTATTCCCGATGAACCGCATTCTCTAAACGATTACGTCAGTGATTGCGTCGAGGACCGTATCTAACTAAATATCAACTAGGGTCAGCCACCTTGATCAGGATTAGTCCAGGTTTTTCAGTGGCACAGGTTTAGAAGAAATATCCTGATACCTTCAGACGTTAGAACGGTCCATGTCCTTTAACAGTGAGTACTTTCAGAAAGCCCTGGGGACCGGGGTATGGCGACTAACTCCCGACAATCGTTACCAGGAATTCATCATCTAGGGCTACGTTCTTACATTTGCTTTAAGGATAGCCAGTTAAACTAGCTGCCCTTGCTCAAAAAGGTTAGCTTTCGTCAATCACAGCCTTACGATCCAGGAGTAGCAGCTCGCGCAACTGATCCGTATCTAGCTCGGTCAACCACTGCTCACCCGCGCCGACAACCTGCTCTGCCAAAGCTTTTTTACTTTCAATCATGTCGTTGATGCGCTCTTCTAGGGTGCCGCTACAGACAAACTTGTGTACCTGAACATTGCGGGTTTGCCCAATGCGAAAGGCCCGGTCAGTGGCCTGGTTTTCCACAGCAGGGTTCCACCAGCGGTCAAAGTGAAAGACATGGTTGGCCCGAGTCAGATTAAGACCTACTCCCCCGGCCTTAAGCGAGAGAATAAATAGCTTGGGTCCATTGGGATCTTGCTGAAACCGATCCACCATCGCCTCACGAGCTGGCTGGGAGGTGCTGCCATAAAGAAATAGGGCATCTTCTCCTAGATGTTCTTTTAAGTGAGACTGCAACAGATTTCCCCACTCAGCAAACTGGGTAAAAATCAGAGCCCGATCGCCCTCTGAAATCACCTCTTCGAGCATCTCGTTAAGCCGTTGCAGTTTTGCCGAACGTCGCTGCTTGCCTAAAGATGCTTGCTTGAGATACTGGGCTGGATGGTTACAAATTTGCTTGAGTTTGACCAATAACCCCAGAATCATGCCCCGGCGTTTGACACCATCGGCCTCATCAATGTTGGCCAGCGCTTCATCCACGGCTTTTTGATACAGTCGGCCCTGTTCCGCAGATAGGCCGCAGAAAACCGTCATCTCCTGCTTTTCGGGCAAATCTTGAATAATGGTGCGATCGGTTTTCAGACGTCTAAGGATAAAGGGCTGCACCAAACCTCGCAGGGTGCGCAAAGAATCGGTGTCGCCGTAGCGTTCGATCGGTGTGGCAAAACGGCGCTGAAAGAAATTTTTGGGACCCAAATAGTTTGGATTTAAAAAATCCATAATGGACCACAGTTCGCTCAAGCGGTTCTCCACTGGAGTACCGGTCAGGGCAATCCGAAAATCGCTTTCTAGCTCCCGTACAGCCTTGGATTGTTTAGCATCAGAGTTCTTAATATTTTGAGCTTCGTCCAACACTAGACCTTGCCAATCCACGCGTTTTAATTCTTTGAGGTCCCGATAAACAAGGGTATAGCTGGTGACAATCAGATTAGTTTCTCGGGCCTGCTTGACAAAAGTTGCACCCTTAGGCCGCTTATCTCCGTGATAGACCAGGGTGGTTAGCTCAGGACCAAATCGCTTAACCTCTCGCTGCCAGTTACTCAACACCGATGTGGGACAGACTAGCAATACGGGTTTACTCAATACAGCTTCCTGCTTGAGGTTGAGCAAGAAAGCAATCAGCTGGATCGTTTTACCCAAACCCATGTCGTCAGCTAGGCAAGCCCCCAACCCCCACTGCTCTAAAAATGTCAGCCAGGATACGCCCCGTGCTTGATAAGGACGCAGCTTCCCTTCAAATCCATCGGGCTCTTCCATCTCTTCAAGGCTCTGGTTGCCTGTAGTCAGGGTGGTAATCAGCTCATCTAATTTGCCCGAAGCGTGGAACGCGACCACCGGTAACTTGTCGATCAGTTGGCCATCACCGCTGCTGATGCGCAATACTTCTTCGACAGATAGCTTATTTTTAGTTTGACGACTGGTAAAAAATGACTGAGCTGCTTTTACATCCTGAGGTCGCAGCTCCACCCACTGACCATTGACTTCCACCAGCGGCGTCTGTTGCGCAATTAACTGCTCAAATTCACGCTGACTCACATTCTGACCGCCGATGGAAAGCTCCCACTCAAAGTTCAGTAAACTCTGTAATCCCAGGCGCTGCTGTTTACGCGGTGGTGTCATGGCCTTGACGCTCAATCCCAGGCGACTGGCACTGGACTTCGTCGGATCGACTAGATTCTCGGGCAGGGTCACGCCAAACCCATTATCCTGCAAGCGATTTGCAGTGGCTTTAATAAACTCAAAGGCTTGAATCGGATCTAGGCTACAACCACTGGGGCTGGATTCGCTCAGAGTAGTCTTAATGGGCTCGCACAGACGGGCAGCACGCCCTAACCCTGCTAACAATTTTTCCTGGGGCGCATCTACGGTACGACCACGATAGTCCAACTGGTCTACAGGATGCTGCCAAATGGTTTGAGCATCAAGGCAAAAAACATCATCATCGGAGGCTTCTAAACCATAGTGCAGGGTCCAGTTGAGTTCGCCACTAGGAGGAGGCATCAGGTGAAAGCCCACGTGCAACGCATCAAGGGCATCGGTCGCTAAGTTCTGCAGCGGCGCTGTCCAGGTATGAAGGGCTTCATTGAGCCGCACTAACCCAGCAGGACTCGATTCAAAGCGTTTTTTCTTTTCCTGGGTTAGGGCTCCTACCCATTCACGCAGGGGTAAGTCTTTACTCAGGGGAGCTGTAGCTGGCAAGGGTTGAACCTTGGCTAAATCGCAAACTTTAGCTGATACAACACTGGCTACAAAGTCTTGCAGCAATGGCGGTGCCTGGCTTGGTAAATCAATGGCGAGTAGATCACCTGAAAACTCAACCGTGCCTGCTTTAGATGTTTTTGACTGGGTTGTTTTGGATTTGGTTGTTTTGGATTTAGCGGCTTTTGTTTTGGCAGTTTTGGTGTTTTTTTTGGCCGCTGCAGTTTTGCGGGTGGGTGCTTTGAGGGCTTGATACAGCTGACAAACCAGGGGCATACGGTCGGAAAACTGACGCAGTCGCGCTTGGTCCACAGCACTGTTGAGTAATAACTGCCAGGTTGCGATCGCACCACCCCTATCAGCACTCACCGCCGGCACAAACTTACCCCGCGCCATTAAATCTAAACTCCAGCGAGCCATATGGGACCAATAGCGCAGATCTCCTCCAACCACGCTAGCTTCAGATCCCAAAGGCAACCCCGTCAGCAAGTTTAATGCCACCGCCGTTGGCAACATTACCCCAGACACACGCCACGGATAAAGAACGACATCTGCAACATGGGGCTGTCCTGACAGCTGTGGACAAACCGACTTTTCTGTCAATACCGTTGGCAGCGCCACAACATACTCACGCCAGCGTGCCTGAAACCGATCAACTAGCAGCCCCAAATCCAGCTGGTCTACTGTTGTCGGCAATGCTTGAAACTCCTCAGCACTCAAACAGTAAGGATGCAACTCCATACACAGATCAGCTGGCGCAACCTCTTCTAGTCTGCGCCAGGTTTCAGCCCAAACAAAAAATCGCTGCTGTGCCGGAAGCCAACTTCCATGGAGAATTGTCATAATAAATGCCGCCTTCAGTACCGCCCAAAACCCATCATCCAAGGATTCAGAATACCGCTTAGTCGAGGAGGAATACCTCGCTACATCTCATATTGCTCATAGGCCGCCACAATCCGCTGCACCAGCGGATGACGAACAACATCAGCTTTAGTGAGCTCAGAAAATGCGATCCCATCCACACCTTTCAGCACCTTGACCGCCATGGACAAACCAGACTGTCGCTGATTAGGCAAATCCGTTTGCGTAACATCGCCTGTCACCACCATCCTCGACTTAAATCCCAACCGCGTTAGCACCATTTTCATTTGGGCAGGGGTTGTATTTTGTGCCTCATCCAAAATCACAAATGCATTGCTCAACGTTCGTCCACGCATGTAGGCCAGAGGGGCCACCTCAATAATGCCGCGCTCCATCAAACTAGGGATACGCTCCGGATCAATTAGCTCATGCAAGGCATCATATAGGGGCCGCAGATAGGGATCTACCTTTTGCTGTAAATCACCTGGCAAAAAGCCCAAGCTCTCCCCCGCTTCCACAGCAGGCCGAGTCAAAATCAACCGCTCATACTGCTGCTCCAGAATCGCCTGCACAGCCACCATCGCTGCCAAAAACGTCTTACCCGTTCCAGCTGGTCCCGTGCAAAAAACTAAATCTCGAGTCCGCAAGGCATTAACATACTTGCGCTGACGAAACGTCTTGGCTCGAATGGTCTCACCGCGACGGGTACGAGCAATTACATCCCCATGAAGCTGCCCCAGATCGTCCTCTTGGTTGGTATCTAGGGCATGGATAGCAGTCATCACTTCGGCGACCGACACAGATTGCCCCTGGGACCAAATTGACTCTAAAGAGGTGACCAAACGCTTAGAACGTTCTACTTGCTTTGGTGTACCCGACATCAACAAAGTCGTGCCACGCATCACCAACTTGGCCCCAGTTTGCTGAGACAGTCGCTTGATAGCCTCTTCCTGGTAACCAGCCATTGCCATTGCTTGCTCAGCTGAATTAAATTCAAATGCGACGGCACCTTCCATACAACGGCTTAATCCTGCCACCACAGATGTCTAATACTGGAATCTACCATCCGAGAACCTTTGCATTGTCAACCCACGTTCTTTTGGCTATCGCTCCAAATAACTCAGACTAGAAGAGCATTATCTCAACTTTGAGGGCGCCTGGATGGCTTACTAGGGCCTGGTCGACCACTCCCTCCACGTCGCGACCGACCGCCACCACGACCACCACGAGGACGGGAACGATCAGATCCATCGCCTGAATCTTGAGATGACTCACCATACACATCAAGGTGCACCGAACAATTATGCAATGCCCCTGTTGCCTTCAGAACCTTACGAATCGCTTGAATGTTGCGACCGCCTCTCCCAAAAACTCGGCCCTTATCCTCACTATCAAAGGCAACACGAATCCAAAGCCGCTGACCGTCTGACAGCGGCTCAAAATCTAATCTCAACGCATCAGGAGACTCTAAAAAAGGAGTCACCAAAAATCGCACTAAGGTTTCAAAGTCAGGCACATTAGCCACCTTACTAACATCTAGTAGCAAGCCAAGCATAATAGATATGACACTTGAAGCAACTATCTAGAGCCAAAGGATGCAATGGAAAACGCTCCAGGTTTAGTAGTTTAGGCTTCAAGAATTATCGTGACTTGAACATTGCAAACTAAGCTTTGAGCTGCTCGTATACGTTTGCTTTCTCAAGGATATGTTGCACAGTCTTCGTTGGCTGAGCCCCTTCCTTAAGGCGCTTGACAATCGCAGGCACTTCCAACCGAGTCTCATCCGTCCGAGGGTTGTAAAAGCCCAACTCCTCCAGCGGGCGACCATCACGGCGATCTCGGCTATTCATAGCCACAATCCGATAGCTCACCTCACGTTTTTTGCCGTAACGCTTTAGTCGCAGTTTGATCATAGTTGTCTTGAAAAGGTCTGTTCGTTTTTTTACAAAAGCCGCACCTGCGAAGAGCACGCTTACGAAGCTTCAACTGAGCAACGTTCGACTTTGATTAAGCAGGCTCTACCTAGAGCACCTAATTCTATCACTCCCATGCAAGATTGCACGGGAGCTTCATCGGTGCAGATGAGCAACGGATTAATCTGGCTAGAGATCGGCCATGGATTTCAGTTGACGGCCACCGTTGCCATGCCACCCCCCATTAGGACTATTAATCTTCGTGATCATCAAAGGGATCAGCGAGTTGCTTGGATGGGGGACCAAAAGCTGTGTAAACAGCAAGGCCAGTAAACGCGATAACAATGGCGCCCACTGAAATAATAAGAACTGTTGCAGAATCCATAGGATCGTTTAAGACTTAGAGGATGTAAAATCTATGATATTACAGAATATAAAGTGACCTTAAGGTAAATACGCCCATGGCACAGCAAACTCGGTTGGGAAACCTGCTTAAACCTCTAAACTCCGAATACGGTAAAGTTACCCCCGGCTGGGGAACTACTCGCCTAATGGGAGTGTTTATGGTTCTTTTCCTTGTATTTCTCTTGATCATCCTGCAGATTTACAACAACTCCCTTCAAATTCAAGGGGTTGATGTCGATTGGCGTAGCCTTAGTTTCTAGGGGTAGGCTTTCGAGCATCTTTCTTTGACGGGTGTTTGAACTGCCACTCACAGTAGGCATCGCCTATGCAGTATGTTGGCAATTAGATGACTGGTGGAGGGGATAGACTCATGGGTCTGTCCCCTTTGCCACTAATGTGGTTGATAGTTAGCAATAGTCAACGTCGGCGGGAGATTTCCCTGTAATGAATATTTTTGGCATTGGCCTGCCAGAGATGGCCCTGATTATGATGGTGGCCTTATTGGTCTTTGGCCCCAAGAAATTACCTGAGATTGGTCGCAGTCTGGGCAAGGCTATTAAAGGTTTTCAAGACGCTTCTAAAGAATTTGAAGATGAGTTCAAGAAAGAAGCCGCCCGGATCGAAAAAACTGTGACGGAACCGATCAAAGCCACCCTAGAAACGCCAGAGCCCAAAGCCCTCAAACCGGATTCTGAGGCGACCGATCAGAACTCAGCGTCAGCGGATACTGACACAGCCAAGTTGGCAAATGAGGTGGCGAGCGAAGAATCAGCTTAGGGAAATGACACGTTGTAAGCAATCTAATGGCGACCATGGTGACCACAGACGTGTCTTCTCTACAGACACCCAAACTACTGGTTGGACTAGGTAATCCTGGACAAAAGTATGCACGGACGCGTCACAATATCGGCTTTGAGGTCATTGATGAGCTAGCCCAGCGTTGGTCTGTCAAATTCACTGACAATAAGCGATTCCAAGGTCATGTGGGGGAATCTCGAGCGCCCTCTGGCGACCGTCTTATTTTGCTCAAACCTACTACCTACATGAATCGATCCGGACAATCGGTACGGGCGCTACTCGACTGGTATAAGCTATCGCCCAGCGATGTGCTGGTGATCTACGACGATATGGACCTGCCAATTGGCAAATTGCGCCTGCGACTATCAGGGTCAGCTGGTGGTCATAATGGCATGAAGTCGCTCATTTCTCACCTAGGTACCCAAACCTTCCCCAGACTGCGCTTAGGCATTAGTCGTGCTGATGATCCGGAAAATCCGACGAACCGAGCTGTGGTCGGTCACGTTCTTGGTAAGTTTGCCACCGATGAGCGCAAAGTGATGGATGCAGCCGTGCATCTCGCAGGTGAAGCCATAGAGTGCAGCCTAGGCAAAGGCATTGAGCGCACCATGAGTCTTTACAATGGAAAAGAAGCAACCGTTTAGATGCGGGCAAACTCATCTGTCCTAACGGTAAACAGCTAGAAATTAGGGTCCTATTGCTGTCGTGAGTCGTGGCTAAGGTAAAAGAAAAGCAACCCCCGCCCAAAATCCTAGTTATTTTGAATGGCAAGGGAGGCGTCGGCAAAACAACCACCGCTGTTAATCTAGCTGCGATTTTTGCAGAAGAGCGGCGAGTTTTATTAATAGATAGCGATCTCCAGCGATCGGCAACCTGGTGGCTTGAACGAGTCCATCAGGTTTTTGACTTTTCCCACGAAACCGATATCGAGATGCTGAAGCAGCTCAAGGTGCTTGACAACTACGAGCTAATTGTTGTCGATACGCCTCCAGCGTTACACTCTAAGTCCTTAGGTACTGTATTAACGGTGGCAGACTATCTGTTGCTGCCCACCCCTCCAGCACCGATGGATGTCACAGCTTTAATCAACACTGTCAAAAACATCGTTCAACCCTCTGGGGTTTTTCATCGGGTATTGCTGACAAAGGTTGATTCCCGTAGTTTAAAGGAAGCGCAAGAAGCTCAAACCATGCTGGAAAAGTTGGATATTTCCGCTTTTCAAACCTATATACGAAGTTATAAAGCCCACGAACGAGCTGCCATGGAAGGTTGCGCTATCAGTCAATGGAAAGGGCCCAACGCTCATGAGGCGCAGGCCGACTATTACCGAGTTGCCGCTGAAGTCCTAAGGGACTGGAAAAGATTATGACGAAAAAACGCATTGCCGACCTGCTCAAAGAAGAAGTCGAGAAAACTAGCGAAGCCGAGCCAGCTCCAGCAAAGGACGTATCTGAGGAAACTCGCTCAGATACTGAAGCAACTAAAAAAGCATCCTCAGGTACAGGCCGGACAAGAAAGCGTGCAAGTAAACCCGCAACCACTACAGCGAAGCAAACCAGTAAAGAGAGCAATAATACAGCGGCCCTTGAAAAGCAAATAGGTGAACTAGAAACCTCCCTTAAACAAGCACAGGCACAGATCGCTGGGTTGCAGGACGATATTAAAACTCACCAAACTCGAATTTTTGAACTTAAAGATGAGTTAGACGCTTCACAAAAAGACACAGTCAAGCAGTCTGAAGCACTGACTAAAACCACTGAAGAGCTAGAAACTGCCAAAGAAACGATCCGAAAAATTACAGCCACTCAACAGGAAGCAGCTGCTAAGCCAAAGGAGTCTGCTCCAAAAGTTATCCATGGTGCTGATTTAGCCACTCGACAAATGACAGTGGCCCAGCAGGACAACAAGGCTTCTAGCCCAGAAGAGCCTGCTCCAAACGTCATCCATGGCGCTGATTTAGCTACGAATCGCAGTACGCTAACTTTACGAAATCGTCCTAGCAGCTATAAGGCTATCCCCGAGTATGCGATTCAGCGTGGTGAACCGACCAACAGCATGCTTTCTGACGATGACATTGGCTGGGTTGATTAGGAGTTCAACCAACGCATAAACTCTCGTGGCATTTCTTTACAGTTGGATAACGAATTGATCTAGCATTAGCCATATCCCTTACTCTGACAGATGGATTACGCAGAGAAATAGGTTTATGGATGTTAGAGCCGCCGTTGCTCATGAGGCTGGACAGCCCCTAACAATAGAGACCCTGACCCTAGATGGCCCTAGGTCGGGGGAAGTGCTGGTGGAGATTAAAGCCACAGGCGTATGCCACACTGACGCTTATACCCTGTCAGGGAAAGATCCAGAAGGCCTATTTCCATCTGTTTTGGGGCATGAAGGTGCCGGCGTCGTGGTAGAGACAGGAGCAGATGTGAAAAGCCTTCGGCCTGGGGATCATGTCATTCCTTTGTATGTGCCTGAGTGCCGTGCCTGTGAGTACTGTCTCAGTGGTAAAACTAATCTGTGTCAGGCCATCCGCAGTACACAAGGGCGCGGGCTGATGCCCGATGGCACCCATCGTTTTGAACTCAATAACCAGCCCATCTATCACTACATGGGCACGTCAACATTTGCCAACTATACGGTTGTACCGGAGATCGCCCTAGCCAAAATTCGAGAGGATGCTCCATTTGATAAGGTTTGCTATGTCGGCTGTGGAGTCACCACAGGGATAGGTGCTGTGATCAATACAGCCAAAGTTGAACCAGGTGCCAATGTGATTGTGTTTGGCCTCGGTGGGATTGGATTAAATGTGATTCAAGGCTGTCAGCTAGTGGGAGCAAACATGATTGTCGGGGTGGACCTCAACCCTGGGAAAAAGGCCTTAGCAGAAAAGTTTGGCATGACCCATTTTGTTAACCCCCAGGACGTCGGAGGGGATTTGGTTCCCTACCTGGTGGACTTAACTAAGGGCGGCGCTGACTATACCTTTGAGTGTATTGGCAATGTGCAAGTAATGCGCCAGGCTCTGGAATGCTGCCACAAGGGCTGGGGTGAAAGTATCATCATTGGTGTGGCTGCATCAGGTCAGGAAATCTCCACTCGTCCCTTTCAATTGGTGACGGGACGGGTATGGAAAGGAACAGCATTCGGTGGAGCTAAAGGTCGTACCGATGTACCCAAAATTGTGGATTGGTATATGGATGGAAAAATCAACATTGATGATTTGATCACCCACACGTTTCCTCTAGAGCAAATCAATGATGCCTTTGATGTTATGCATGAGGGCAAGTCAATTCGTAGCGTTGTCAACTTTAGCTAGCCTTGAAAACCTATACACAGCGCTTTAGATCTGATTAGTCGAAAACGTATTGCACTGCTCAATATCACCAGTTGCTAAGCCTTGCTTAAACCAACGCATCCGTTGGGCAGAGCTACCGTGGGTAAATGATTCAGGTACTACAAAGCCACGGGACTGTTCCTGCAAGCGGTCATCGCCAATCTGACTAGCCGCGTTGAGCGCTTCCTCGATATCACCGCGCTCCAAAATATCACGGGCCTTGTCAGCACGATTAGCCCAAACACCCGCAAAACAGTCGGCCTGCAGCTCTAACCGCACAGAGAGCTGATTGGCTTCAGCTTTGCTTGCACGACTTTGCAGCTGTCGAACCTGGTTAGAAATACCTAGAATATTCTGCACATGGTGGCCCACCTCATGGGCAATAACATAGGCCTGGGCAAAATCACCGGGAGCTTGATGACGAGTTTTTAGCTCGTTGTAAAAACTGAGGTCGATGTAGACCTTTTGATCTGCCGGGCAGTAAAAAGGCCCCATGGCGGACTGGGCTGAGCCACAACCAGACTGCACTGCCCCTGAAAACAGCACCAAATTGGGCTCCTGGTATGGCTGACCAATTTCTTCTTGAAAAATTTTGTTCCACGTATCTTCGGTATCAGCTAACACAACAGAGGTAAAGGCCGCTAGCTCTTCCTCAGCAGGCGATATCTGACGTTGCTGTGTGGATTGAGACGGTGGGGCTGCAACCTGGTCTAAGATGATGCTGGGGTCTCCCCCTAACATAGTTACCACCAGGGCTAAAACCAAAGCCCCTAATCCACCACCACCGACCACAAGAGAACTCGTGGCACCACGGCGATCTTCGATATTGCTACTGCGACGCCCCGTTTTTTTCATGGCTGCCCTTCTGTGTGTCGTATCCGTGCGTTGTCAACGCTGAGGTGTTCATACTCCAGAGATAAACTCTGTACTCACACGGAATATACCATTGCCCCAGATGGCAACAAATAATCCCATGGATCTCTTAGCATTCGATGACCGTTAACTCTATTGGTCCACCCGTTTGGTCAATGCAGCAATATAGCGATCAATGCGGTGGTCCTGAAGACTGCCTGAAAAAATTCGCCAGCTGAGCCGGGAACCCAATCGGATACGTTGATCCACATGGCGATAGGATTGCCAGCGGCGGGGTAGCCCACTAACGACATCGTTGCCATTTACAAACCGCCAGGAATTGGGAACACGGCGATTATAGGACTCTGTAAACGCCTTATTACCCACACGAGGTGCTCCAAACGAATACACCTCAACTGAGATTTTGGGTGAAAAGTTGTACTGTAAATCCACAGCACATAGCTTTGCCAATGCTCCGCCCAAGCTATGTCCGGTCATCACCCAGCGTGTCATCGGACTTTTGCGAACAACTCCATGAATTTCAGAACGAACGGCTAGATATGCTTTGGTAAAACCTGAGTGCATCTGTACACCAGACTTTGATTCACCGTAAACCTCTGGATAATCTAGCTGCTTGTCATCTAAAACAGCATCTGCAACCGCAGACCAGCGGGAAAAATCTAAATTGGTTAGCCAATCGCGATCGGCATCGCTACCTCGAAAAACAATGTATCCGCATCGGGTATCAGGATCTTCTAACAAAGCCACTTGCGTGTCAGTGCGTCGGACATCAAACAACTTGGGTGTCAACGCCGGACGCAGACTAAAGCGCAGCTTATCAGTGAAGGCTCTGTAGACCTCATTGGATAGATGGGCACAGCGTAAAGCGATTCTATAATCTAGTTCCATCGATTGTCCTTAATCCCATATGGGTCAGTGTGCCGTAGAGTCTGGCAATCTCTATCAGAGAATGATAAAAATTTAAGTCTTTAAGCACTAACTAAGGGAGCGGCCTTAGCTTTAAAGTCGGCGGCTTTGAGGGCGGAAACAGCTTCATCAGGATCTTTAACCCGGAATTGAGACCCCAGCCGCACGACCTGACGATGTCCCTGATGGGTAATCATGGCCACCACAGGGATTTTTGCTTCACGCTTGTCTTCGCCTTGCTGATTTTGAATCACATTGCGTAGACGGTGTTGCTGCTCAATATCGCCCGCGATCGATGGAGGCAGTTCAACGGTTACTAAGCGTACATCTTCGATGGGTTCGGCATCATCAACTATAAATTGGACCTGATCATCTCGGCGGTCTGCTTTGCCCCAAATCATGAGTCGGGCATCGGGTTTGATGTGCATACCGATGCGGGCATAGGAGCGAGGAAAAACGACGGCTTCGGCCTGACCGCTGAGGTCTTCGATCTGTAAGATTGCCATGCTGTCACCCTTTTTGGTGGTGATGGGTTTCATGGCACTGATCATGACAATAGCGCTAAGGATAAGCTTTTCAGGCTGCTCGGACAGCTCGGCTAAGCTAATGGGAGCCAAAATTCGAGCCGGACGCTGCACTGACTTGAGGGGATGGTCGGAGATATAGAATCCCAGCAGCTCTTTTTCTAGGCGCAGTCGTTCTTGAGGGTCGTAGTCTTCCATGGGGGGTGCTTTGGGTGCGGCTTCGTAGGCACCGGCATGATTGGTCTTTTCATTGGATGTGGCAGCTGTCTCGCCACCGCCTAACATCATGTCAAAGATATTGCCCTGACCGATTTCGCGATCTTTGGCGCGGGATTGAGCCCAGTCAACGGCGAATTCTAAGTCGGAGAATAGCTGACGACGGTTGTTGTTGAGGCCGTCAAGGGCTCCGGAATGGATCAGGGCTTCTAGGGCACGGCGGTTGACGGCGCGGAGATCGATGCGATCGCAAAGCTCAGGCAACGACGTAAACGGCCCCTCTTCCGTACGACTCTGGATCAGCGTCTCAATCGCCCCCAGACCCACATTACGTACCGCCGACAGACCAAACAAAATGCAGTTATTCTCCGGAGTAAAATCCACACCCGAACGATTCACATCCGGTGGCAGCACTTCAATGCCCATGCTGACGCAATTCGCAATATGCATCTGCACCTTATCCTGGTCGCCGCTAATCGCCGTCAGCAGCGCCGCCATATACTCCACCGGATAATTGGCCTTTAGATATGCCGTCTGATAAGTGACATAACCATAGGCCATCGAATGGCTTTTATTGAAGCAGTTAGATGCAACTAAGCCATCCAACGTCAGAAAGTTATGGTCCTTTTCTACGCCAATATCGTAAACAGGTTGGATATATAAAGACCGACGGCTAAGAATTTTAACCATATCCATAACTCCTTATCAATCGGACAAACAACGAATACTCGTAACAATGAACAGAGATGTGATTTGCTTTGAAGCACTTCTAAGCGCGTTTTACATAGGGTTCATCAATCAAGGTGGGAAAAATTTGATTTGCTTTGAAGCACTTCTAAGCCCAAAACGGTAAATAACGCGCATAGCGAGTAGAGGCAGAATCAGAAGTATCTGATTGAATCAGCCCAACATCTTTAGTAGCTCGAATTATGTTGGATACAGCACCTGCCTGAGATGACGCCAAACGAAATCGCTCTCTCAATGTTTTATTGGACATCTGCTTATTACTGACATACAACAAGCAACAATGCTGATAACACGCTCGAATACGATCTGATTTACTCATACCAGCAAAATTCTGATGCGCAAAAAGGACTACAGTTGTGCGAATATTACCAATCCGAAAATCTGGAGCTGGTAGCTGAAAAAATTCAGCAGCATGGATAACTTTATCGATACCACTCCCTTTTTCTTCACAGATACCGAAACGGCGCATTACATCAGCTAGTTGCTCGTTGCGGGAATGATATTCGTCAATGAAGCGTTCAGCTTTAATAGGAGGAATACCAGGATTAGAGATTTCCACTCGATCGCTATACATTTCGATCATTACTGAACTTCCCGCTACTTGAAAGTCCTGATGAATTAGGGCGTTAGCAATTAACTCTCGCAATGCTTGCTTGGGAAACATCTTGACTTCTTCGCGAACAATTTCCTCAATAAAGCGATTTTGTGGAGCAGCAGAATGAACAAAATCTACTAGTCCTGAAAATCCAACCGCGTAGCCACGCTTACCAGTAACTTCATCTCGGGTATTTTGCTTATTAACTCCCTCGTAAATAACAAAACGAGGTGCCTTGCGAGCTAGAGACAAAGGAAAACTACTGAGCTTCTTTGCCAAAAGAATTGCAGCTAAATTAGTGATGGTCCACCCATTACCAGTTGATCGAATAAAACGTTCACTTTGTAACCGATCAAGCACTGCATCTCGACTAGTAGGATACGGCCTTTGCAATAAGTCAAAATAAGCCTGGGTATCCAGCAAAGCAATAACATCTTCAGACTTAGCGTCTGCATGCGCAGGTAGAGCAAACCAATCTTGCTGATCTTCGCTAAAGATTAGCTTGAGTCGGTCTTCGGTCATGCCAGTTGTACCTTCACCTCCACGCATCAGGTACTTTCCATCAACGGCTCTAGCTTGTCCTAAAGGACGAGGTGGCATTTCAAAAACTAATACGCGACCATCCTCATGCTGCAGCTCAAATACATCTACACGGAAACCGAGCTTATCAATAATGAGTGCTTTAATAGCATTCAGGCTCTGAGTGGAGGAAAACGCTTGAGTACCTATAACTTGC
Source organism: Leptolyngbya cf. ectocarpi LEGE 11479 (assembly GCF_015207065.1). Lineage (GTDB taxonomy): Bacteria > Cyanobacteriota > Cyanobacteriia > Phormidesmidales > Phormidesmidaceae > Leptothoe > Leptothoe ectocarpi. Next base: position 53,423 of record NZ_JADEXP010000002.1, read on the forward strand.
CGGGGCAGCTTATCAGTCACACCTAGCACCAGATGCCCCCCACCTTCATTGGATAATGCTACGCAGTAACGTAGCAAATTATCCTTGCCATATTGCGTTTTAGCTTCTTTAAACTCCAATTGCTCTGTTTCAGGGGATTGAAGCCAATGATTCAGCGTTTCTAGATCAACTGCCATAGATCAGCCCTCGCTCAGCTAGCAACAGGAAGTCGACATGGCTGTCCCACAAGCTTTAGGTCTAATCCCTGAGAGAAAATTTCATCAATTGACCACATCTCACCTTGTTCAGTCATAAATTTGTGGTCTTTAGTTGCCCGAATCACACTGCCGTTATCTAGTTGATACTCAAACACTTCTTGCTGCCCTCGGTTATGCCACTGAGCAATAGGCTGGGTATACACAAAACCGTTTTTATCAACGCTGTACACATGGCAACGAATCCGCTTTTCAACGATTTTGCCAATGGCTAAGGGGCCGTACTCTACGGTCAGCAGCTCGGTATCGTAGCTCAGACAATATTGCGCGAAGTTCACCATCTGATCCCAGAGGGCTTCGACCGTCTTTTGGGGCACACCATTGGCCACCGAGCCCTCAATAAACTTGCCCCGGTGCATATCCATGGCCGACTGCTTTTTCTTACCCATGGCCCGCCGCAACAGGTCCGCTTCACCCAGGGAGTAGCCCGCCATATCCTGGGCAATTTTCATGATCTGCTCCTGGAAAATCATGATGCCGTAGGTCTCTTCTAAAATTGGCTGGATCAGCTCATGGGGGTAATCAATCTGCTCGCGACCGTGCTTACGATTAATAAATTTAGGAATCAATCCCGCATCCAGGGGACCAGGTCGATATAGAGCCAGCACCGACGAAATATCATCAAGACCGTCGGGTTTGAGATCGCGCACAATCTGACGCATCCCCGAAGACTCCAGCTGGAAAACGCCGCCCAATTCACCACGACTCAGCAGCTTATAGGTTTCTGAATCGTTATAGGCCACCTTATCCATATCGAGGGTTGTGCCCCGAGTCTGCTCCACATAGTCCACCGCCTTTTGGATCATAGTGAGGTTACGCAGCCCCAAAAAGTCCATTTTCAGCAGGCCAACCGCTTCTACATCCTCCATGTAGTACTGGGTGATCACCGCGCCATCATTGTTGCGCTGTAGCGGCACCAGCTCATCTAGCGGCTTGGCTGAAATCACGACTCCAGCAGCATGCATACCAAAGGTTTTGTTCGTGCCCTCAATGGTGATGGCCATATCCAGCCAGCGGCGATAGGTAACCGCCGTACCTGGCACTAAATCCCCGCTTTCATACTTTTCTTGAAACGCTTTCTCAGGCGTTTTGTCAGGATCAATCATCACCTTGAGCTTGGCGGGTTTACCCCGAGCGACCGGGATCATCTTCGCCATCTTGTCGGACTCGCCGTAGGGAATATCCAACACGCGAGCTACATCCTTGAGCACCGCTTTCGAAGTCATGCGGTTAAAGGTAATGATCTGAGCCACGTGGTCCTTGCCGTACTTCTCGGTGACGTACTCGATCACCTTCTCCCGCTTTTCGATGCAGAAATCGGTATCCACGTCAGGCATGGACTTACGTTCAGGATTTAGGAATCGCTCGAACAGCAGGCCGTGGTGCACCGGATCAATGTTGGTAATACCCATGCAATAGGCAACTAGAGACCCAGCCGCCGAACCTCGACCTGGCCCCACTGGAATCTTGGTATCACGAGCAAATTTGATGTAGTCCCACACCACCAAGAAATAGGTAGCAAAGCCCATCTGGTGCATCATCTGAATTTCGTATTCCAGCCGTGCTTGATATTCCGGTGGAGCTTCATCGTAGGAGGCAAGGTTTAAGCGCTCGAGCAAGCCATCACGGGAAACCTTAGCCATATAAGTTTCACCAGTATGGCCCTCGGGCACGGGAAAGTTAGGGATTTGAGGATTACCCAGAATCTCGTAGGGTTCAATTTTTTCCGCTACTTCCAAGGTGGTCACAACCGCTTCGTCAATCACGTCTTGAGTGAGGTGATCGCGGAAGAGTCGGCGCATTTCGTCAGCTGACTTTAGATACTCGGTACCGCTGTAGCGCAGGCGTTTATCTTCGGTAACGAGCTTTCCGGTTTGAATACACAGCAATGCATCGTGGGCCTCGACATCCACACAGGAAATAAAGTGGGAGTCGTTGGTGGCAATAATTTTGATATCTAGCTCGCGGGCAATGCGAACAATTTCCACATTGACGATGCGGTCTTCAGGTGAGCCGTGGTCTTGGATTTCTAAGTAGTAGTCTTCACCAAACAGGTCTTTGTACCACTTGGCGACGCGATAGGCGACATCCAGACGATTTTGCATAATCGCCTGGGGTACTTCACCACCGAGACAGGCGCTGGTGACGATCAGGCCCTCATGATATTGCTCCAGCAGATCCTTATTAATGCAGGGGCGCGAAAAGATGCCGCGACCTTGCACACCGTCTAGGTGAGATTTGGTGGTGAGTTTTACCAGGTTTTTGTAGCCCTGGGTGTTTTTGGCGAGAATGACCTGGTGGTAGCGGGGGCGCTTTTCTTGTTTGGTGATATCCCCGTTGATCAGGTACATCTCGTTGCCGATGATGGGCTTGATCCCTGCTTTATTGCAGGTTTTGATCAGTTCAATAGCCCCATACATGACACCGTGATCGGTGAGTGCGATCGCAGGCATTTCCATTTCCACAGCCTTGGCCACCAGCGGATCTAGCTGACTAGCCCCATCGAGCAAGCTGTAATCACTGTGGATGTGCAGACCGACAAAGGACATAGCGCGCGCCTGTTTTTAGTACAAGTATACTCTATATACCTGGTGGCTTGAAGCGTTGGGGTAGCCACTAGCTGTAGAGTCTCGGCTATAAGACTACCCGATTTATAGCGCTATATCTAGTTAATTTAACGAATGGTTTCTGAGTTTGGCCTAAGAGTTTAGATGTATCAGTCTACCCTTCACATACTGGAACTTCTAAATAGTATTCATTACCTCGAAAGGAATTATCAGGTGTTGAGGGTTGCTGCTACCAATTACGGGGCTCAAAGTCTGGTGTATTGCTAATCGCTACGCCGTCTCCGGATTGTTGAATGACGAGCGGACGCACTGATAGACGTCCTGAACAAGCCATGCCTCGTTCTTGAAACAGTCTTAACGCAGCAGGTGCGACGATGTTTTCGACAAATCGTCCTCTCTAGAAACGTAAACCAATCAAGGGGCATCACCTGATTAGATGCCCTATTAGCTCACATCTTAATTATTTGGTTTTAGAAAATACTGGCTATCTAGCTCACTCAGGCTTTTGGCGATGCAAGGGAACGCGGGGAAACGGTCTACTGGTTGATGCGGAGGCAGGCAAAAATCGACAGGGTCGCTGGATAGCTTGATACAGCATCTCTTCGTAGACTTCGCTGTCCACCACGTACGCACCAAATCGTTCCAGATGGGGATTCATCATTTGGGCATCGAATAGGAGGAAATCTTGCGATCGCAGCCACTCCACCAGCTTTACCATCGCTACTTTAGACCCATCAGGAATCGAAAAAAACATCGACTCCCCAATAAACGCCCCCCCCAGCACAATCCCCAAAACACCGCCTGCCAGACGATCGCCCTGCCACGCCTCAAAGCTATGGGCGTACCCAGCCCGGTGCAACATTCGATAAATCGCCTTCAATTCATCTGAGATCCAGGTCGTTGTGCGGTCTGCACATCCCTCAATCACCGCCTCAAAGTCACGATTAAAAGCAATCTCAAACCGATCTTGATTGAGTACCCGCCGTAGCGACTTAGGATAGCGAAATCGATCATCTAGTGGAATCAGCGCCCGTTTGCGGCTGGAATACCAATTGAGGGTTTGGTAATCGCTATCCGCCATTAAAAAATAGCCCTGGGCATAGCACTGCAAAATGTGGGGAATCGAGTAAGCCATAGCAGCTGTGACAGCAGAAGAGATATTAACTCGCCCATTACATTCTTCAAACCCTTCCCCTACGGTAGCCTAAAAAAACTTACCCTAAAAGAATACTAGAGCACACGCACGCCCAAAAAGTATCGCCCGCACCGCAGCATTCACCATGACAGAACCGATTCAATCCGTCACGCTACCCCCCTCAAACAACCCATCCCAGGAAGGAGAATGGCTGAAAGCAGCGCTGCAAAAGTGGCTCGATTCCGAATTTTTGCCAGAAGCCGTCAATCACGATATCGCCCAGCGAGCCTCCCAGGTTTTTGTCCGCCAGCGCATGGAAGGCGAAAACGAACTGATTCCTCTCGTCATGGCAATTTTGACCGAAATGCAGGCGTTTGATTTTTCCAAAAGTTTCTATAGCGAGTTTGCCGTCGCCAATGCCGTCGGTGATTTGCTGCTAGATAGCCTCGGCATTGATCGCTGCTGCGGAGCCTAGATGCTCTGGTTATTTCTCTCCAGTGGCACCGCCCTGTGCGAAGCGCTCAAAGACGCCACTGGTAAACAAGCCCTCAAATCCCTCGATGAATATTCCGTCCTACTAGGATTTAGTTTGGTGGGCTCCCTACTTATGGGCAGCTTTATGCTGGTAACTGAAGGCATGCCCAGCCTAGGCCCGAATTATGCACAAGCCCTGCTAGTGGGCGGCGGCCTTAATATTTTGGCCTTTACTCTCTACTTTCGGGCTATAAAAACCACTGACCTCTCCCTAACTGTCCCCCTAGCCACCCTTACACCGCTATTTCTCCTGATCACATCCCCCATCATCGTTGGAGAATGGCCCACCGGTTTGGATGCCCTGGGTGTCATTTTCCTGATCACGGGTTCCTATGTGCTCAATTTTAAGCCCAGCCAGGGCTTGACCCTCGCGCCATTGCAGGCAATTGTCACCAACTCCGGCAGTCGCACCATGGTAGGGGTGGCATTTATTTGGAGCATTACGTCAAATTTTGACAAGATCGGCACCCTAAACTCATCGTCGCTTTTTTGGGGGACGTCCCTGTTTGCCACAATTGCCATCGGCATGGTGCCGTTTGTCATGCGACGCATCTTGCAAACAGGGCTCCAGACAATCACCCATCCGTTGAAGGTACAGGCAAAATTTATCGTGTTAGCCGGCATTTTTATTGCCATCGGTGTGTCATTACAGTTTGCCGCTTTAACCCTGGCCCCCGTTGCCCAAGTGATTGCGGTAAAACGCATGAGCGCATTGATTTCAGTTGGATTAGGGTATGCCCTATTTGGGGAGACTGGTCTTCGCGAACGACTACTCGGAGCGGCCATTATGGTCAGTGGCGTAGTCATCATGGCCCTAGATTAATCAGCACCCTCAACACAAACATTAGATGAATTCAATGTTGCGATAGAATAGAGTTTATAAATTTAAGTGTCTGTGCTTGGAGATCCCCCGATGCTGACTCTAAAGATCGTTGTATATCTGACCGTTGCTTTCTTCGTAGGCCTATTCATCTTCGGTTTCCTCAATGGAGACCCAGCTCGGAACCCTGGCCGTCAGGACTTCGAGTAAAGATTGTAAGGTAGAGCCCAATTACTGCTAGGCTCAAACGAGTCTTCAAGAATTTCCATAAGGCTCCTTGGCTAGATCAGCTAAGGAGCCTTTAATACGGCTCGGTTTTAGTTCAAGACTGATAGCAAACGTCGCTCAAGTGATATACAAATGTCACATCTGTCACATCGATATCGTAGCTTCAGGCTATTAGGGGTAGGATTTTTCCTAACCAATGTGACCCGACTCCTATGCTTGTGTTCATGAGGGTTAGCATTAGCCCGCTGGCCGTTTTTAACAATATCCATGGCCCCCTTTGATTTACCTCCTGAACCTCCCCTAACCCAGCCGGTAGAATTTTCCAGAAGCGCAGCCGATCTGCAGCTTATCAATCCAGGAACTCCATCCCTATCATTTGAATCTTTTGCTACACCCAGATCAGCAACAGACACCCTGATAGGGGAATCGGATACACCCGTGAGTTTAATGCCAACTGGGCAGTTGGCTATAGCCAGGTCTGAGGATTTCTCTACACCAAACCTGGCGCAGCTTCCACCTTTGCCTGACAAGCCTCCCTCGCCTCCGGCCAACACCCTCGATATCATCAACAATGCGGTTGATGAGGGCCTGGAGGAGGAGGAGCTAAATACAGATGCCGTTACTCCTGACAGTATCGATCTCGATAGTACTGATCCAAATGCTGTTGATCTCGATAGTCTTAACGATGCCATCGATCTAGAGGAGCTAGAACCAGAGGAGCTAGATCTCAATCAAGCACCTAGCATCCTAGAAGATGCCATAGATTCCACTGCATCAGATGATGCCGTCGACACAGCACCAGTCCCCCCCACCAACCAGCCAATACCAGATGCCGCTGTTCCTTCAGAGCCTTTAGATCCTTCAAAACTCGAAATCACCTCTGATATCCAGATTTTCAACTCAGACAGACAGGTTGTGAATGCCCGCGGCAATGTGGTGTTCAAACTCAACAACGCCTTTCTGTTGGCTGACGAAATATGGGTGAACTTGGTCAACCGCTATGTTCTAGCGGAAGGAAATGTCATTTTGACCCGTGGAGAACAGGAAGTTCGCGGTGAGCGGGCTGAGTACAACCTGCTACAGGAGGCAGGTACGCTGTTTGAAACACGGGGAGAGTTATTTTTACCGGGCCTAGAAGATGATTTTGCATCTCCCCTGGAACGACCTATCACCAGCCGTTCGGTTTTTGATCCGCTGAACCCCGATCGGGGTGTCACTAACGTCACCAACGCGGGCGGTTTTGAAATTAGTTCCCAGCTGCGTGGAAATACCCCTGGTTCCTTACCTGAGAGTTCGGGAGGAGTGAGACGTCTGCGGTTTGAGGCCGCTCGCGTCACCTTTGATGCAGAAGCTTGGATTGCTGAAGAAGTAAGGCTCACGAACGATCCATTTTCACCGCCCGAGCTAGAATTTCGCACCAATCGCATGACGCTGGTGACGTTATCGCCCACCGCTGATCTACTCACGACTGAAAATCCTCGCCTAGTCTTGGACCAAGGCCTAGCGATACCGCTTTTTAAAGAACGATATGTGCTAAACCGTGGCACCGTTGAATCTAATCAACTCAATCCCTTTATCGTCAATGTTGGTAATGACTCGCGCGATCGCGGTGGTATCTTCCTTGAGAGCGAATTTTCCCTCGTCCGCAATGAATCAACCAGCTTTAGAATCACCCCTCAGTATTTTTTGCAGCGTTCCCTCGAACAAGGCGCTTTCAATTCAGACGTTCTGGGACTAGAGCTAGACTTTGATACCCGGCTGAACCCTCGATCTGATGTATCTGCACGGGCTACTCTTACAAGCCTGAATTTCGAAGAGATTGAAGACAATATTCGAGGGAATATTCGTAATCGCTTGTTGGTTGGCGATCACTTGCTAGTCAGCGAGTATAGCTATCGAGATCGCCTCTTTAATGGCAGCCTCGGCTTTCAAACCGTGCGCTCTAGCCTGGGAGCGGTTCTGTTATCCCCTGTGATTAATTTAGATAACCGGGGGCTGCTCCTGACCTACCAGGTGGGTGGACAGTGGATTACGGCGGATACCGATCGTGTCGATCTGCTTGATCCTCTCCCAAGGGATAACAATCGCGTTAGTTTAGGACGCTTTCAAGGCAGCGCCCGTTTGAGCAAAGGTTTTAATCTTTGGCGGGGGAAACCCTTACCAGCGACGCAGACTGAAGGGTTACGCTACAGCCCGATTCCCTTGGTACCTTTTTTAAACCTGAGTGTTAGCTTACTGGGTGTGGGCTCTTACTATACGAGCGGTGACTTTCAAGAAGTCTTAGCTGGCGACGTGCGCTTAGATGGCCAATTCGGTCATCTATCTGACAATTTTTTTGACTACACTCGCTTTAACCTTGGCTATTATCATGCTTTTTTAGCGAGTGAAAACTCCCCTTTTTTATTTGATCGCAACGTAGACCGTAGCGTCGTTACCTTTGGTGTAATACAGCAAATTTTTGGGCCGTTTTTGCTGGGTTTTCAAGCTTCGATCAATCTTGAGACCAATGAACGGGTCAATACTGAAATTATTGGCGAATATAGTCGTCGCACCCATGGTTTAGTCGTGCGCTACAGCCCCACACAATCAACCGGTTCAATCGGATTTCGACTCAGCGACTTTAACTGGCTTGGAAGTGGTAGCCCCTTTGACGATCCTAATACCCGACAGGTTGAAGGCAGTGTAGTAGAGCCGCGTTAAAATTAAGACATAGGGACGCTAAATAAAACTGTAAGAATTCTTTCCTCAAAGTATTAGGAAATTGTGGTTCAAGCCATGAATTAACTAATAGGTTGGGTTCAGGTTATTGCTTTATGATGGCACCGGACATAGCACGAGAAGCAAGACAAGCGATTACTCTGATTAAGTCCTTTAGCTTGGAATTGGACACCTATAGTCCTGAGAGTCAGGTCCTTTACTGGCTCAATACCTATCGAGCAGCCTGGATTCGAGATGCCATTATCGAAGCGGTTTACCAGGGGCGATACAAAATTATCTCTGTTAAACATATTCTTTCGATCTGGCAACGTCGGGGCCAACCTGTTCGCCATTTTACGTCTGGCTTTGAGCAGGTCATTGCCAAACAGCTGGGAAGCCCATTACATATGTCCGCTAGCCTAGTGTCGCAACCAATAGGTCCGACATTTTCTCCCATGAACAAGCCAGACGGTGATGATTTTGCCCCATCACCTATGTCGAGTTCGGTCGTAGTTAGCCCTACGGCTGCATCCTCGGTTCTCAGCTATGACCACTATCTCAGCTTATCCATAGAGGCGTTTCCAGTGGAGTCGGTGGATACCTTAGTCGAGGTTTATCAGGCCAGTCCCCCGGAAACTAGAGATGCCGAGCGTTTAGGTGCGACGTCTGCACCGCCGATTCAGCCTTTTCGGCCTATGTCTGGTCAGCAGACGTATGCCTAGGACTTAACGTCCCCTAGACGAATTTCTGAGCAAAAGGATGCCATGATCTGACCGACCTCGCTGGTCAGCACGTTCGTGCGCATCCGTAGGTTGTCAGTAATCAACCACCAGCGCTCTTCGGACTGTATGCCATTGGCTTCAGTGGTGATGGTCAACACATCCTTTTCGAATCGATACTGGCTGGCTTGGGTTTGCCCATCGGTTTGACGTAACAATTGGCCACTGGTTTCATCGGCTGCGATCGCAACCAGCAATGTCATCTGCTCCCGCGACGGCCCCGCAATAATTGTACTTTTCTGCGCAATCCGTAACGCTCCGACCACATGGGTAGCATCACAGTTAGCCTGATCACATAGCTGCGTCACCTCAGCAGCATTGATATCAACATCGGTAATCTCCAAATCTGACTTACCGGCCTTGGAATCACCCGCCTTGAGGTAGTGGGTAGTCCGCTGAGAGAACCACCGTCCTCCTTGTTTTTTAAAAAAGTTCACATTCTGCATGAATAGGTCTGAATAAAGCGACACAAGGGGCCACAATTCGTTATCTGCCTTCAAGTTTACGCCGCGACGGTCAAGGCAAACGTATCACAGACACATCAGTTCACCCGCCAAAACCCATGGGGGTCAGGTGTCTCAAGTCATTGAGGGCAATTCGCAATGATAAGCTAACAGATGCGCATAAAAACTTAGCCCGTGGTGAGATTTCAATGACCCAACCTGATCAAACGCCCTACTTATTGAGAGCCGCCAAGGGCGAAATCTTGGATCGCCCACCAGTCTGGATGATGCGTCAGGCGGGTCGATACATGAAGATATATCGCGATCTCCGAGAGAAGTATCCATCCTTCCGAGAGCGCTCTGAGAATCCCGACCTTGCCATTGAGATTTCGCTACAGCCCTGGCGCGCATTTCGCCCCGATGGCGTCATTATGTTTTCAGACATTTTGACCCCGCTGCCAGGTATGGGCATTCCCTTTGACATTGTGGAAAGCAAGGGGCCGATGATTGAGCCCGCCATTCGTACCCAGGCTCAAATTGATGCCCTGCGCCCCCTCAATCCGGAAGAGGATTTACCGTTTATCAAAACGATTTTGACCACGCTTCGTAATGAAGTGGGCAACGCTTCTACGGTCCTGGGATTTGTGGGCTCTCCTTGGACACTAGCAGCCTATGCCATTGAGGGGAAAAGCTCTAAGAACTACTCCGTAATTAAAGGAATGGCATTCTCTGAGCCCAAAATGCTGCACCAGTTACTGAGCCACATAGCCGACGGGATTGCCGCCTATGTGCGCTATCAGATTGACTGCGGTGCTCAGATTGTCCAGCTGTTTGACTCCTGGGCGGGTCAGCTCAGCCCCGAGGACTACCGCACGTTTGCGCTTCCCTATCAGCAGCAGGTGGTACGTCAGGTCAAAGAAACTCACCCTGACACCCCTCTAATTCTCTACATTAGCGGCAGTGCAGGCGTTCTAGAGATCATGGGCGAATCGGGCGTTGACATCATCAGCGTTGACTGGACAGTCGATATGGCCGATGCCCGCCGTCGCCTCGGTCCCGACATGATCGTTCAGGGTAATGTTGATCCCGGTGTGCTGTTTGGCTCAAAGGACTTTATTCGCGATCGCATTCTCGATACTGTGCGCAAAGCCGGTCGGGGTGGGCACATTTTGAACCTGGGCCATGGCATTCTCCCTGGCACCCCTGAAGAAAATGCGGCTCACTTCTTTGAGACCGCCAAGCAACTAGAGGAATTATTAGCGGTTCCTGCCTAGCCTAGAAGATTCCTACAGCCCATGCTCTTCATGGGCTGTCGATTTAGCTCCCCATCAATGCAACCAGTCAATGCAATCAGTAAGGCGTCACACCAGCTGTCATAACTGTTGTACAAGGTAATAGTATGAATACTTAGAACATTGCGCTTGATTAAACCGTGAGTCAACTGGCACATTCCCTTCAATCGCCACCACCGCAGAGAATTTTTATTACCGGTGCCAGCGGCTGTATCGGCCATTATATTCTTGAAAACCTGCTGAGCAATAGCAATCACGAACTATTTTTGCTGCTTCGCAATCCCGATAAGCTGCTGCTGGACATCAGCCAACAACAACGGGTCCACATCCTCCAAGGCGATATCCGCGAAGTCGATCAGTTTTCAGATTTACTAGGCACCATGGATAGCGCCATCCTCATCGCCACATCATGGGGTGGAGCACCCGCCATTTACGACATTAACGTCACTGCCAACTTAAAGCTCATGGAGCTGTTAGATCCCGATCGGCTCCAGCAAGTTCTTTACTTTTCAACAGCGAGCATTTTAGACCGCCAAAATACCCCCCTCAGAGAAGCGGGGCAAGTTTCATTTGACTATATTCGCAGTAAATATCAATGCCACCAAAAGTTAAAGACCCTGGCTATTTACCCAAAAATCACCACCCTCTTCCCCACCCTCGTATTTGGCGGTGACACCAACAAACCCTATTCTCATATATCTAGCGGTCTGACAGAGGTGACCAAGTGGATTGACCTGATTCGCTTTTTTAGCGCTGACGGCACCCTACACTTTATCCATGCCCAGGACATTGCCACAGTTGTCGGTCACTTAATCGATCATCCTCCTCAAATAAACGAATCAAGAGAGCTGGTCCTAGGTAATTCTGCCCTTGCTGTTGATGATGCCGTAACCGCTGTCAGTCAATATCTTGGCCGCTCTATTTATTTCCGAATTCCCCTATCTCAAGGTCTAATTGACTTTTTTATTAAGCTCTTCAATGTACGTATGGCAGACTGGGATCGCTTTTGTTTAAAGTATCGTCATTTTACTTATCAAAATCCCCTGACCCCTTCTAGCTTTGGCATAGACACTTACTGCGCCACCGTTGCCGAGCTGTTTCAGGCTAGCGGCATTGAATCAAAGCAGAGAAAAACACGCTAAACTATGTAGCGCGGTAAAAGCCAATAGCCTGATGCTATCCGGGTACATCTTGTGACCCAGCATTTACTGCCCCAGTTCAAGAATGATTGTGTGAGAAGTGGGACTTCAAGGCCCACTTTTTATTTTGGTTAATTTGTATAAGTGTCCATGGCCCATCCCGTTATCCCACAGGTGATTGAAATAGCCACCCCCATTGCCACTGACCTAGGGTTAGCGGTGGTTGGCGCGGTTTTTCAAACCAACCAGAGTCCTCCTGTTTTGCGTGTTGATGTGCGTAATCTTGCCGAAACGGATACCAGCCTAAATGACTGTGAACGCATGAGTATCGCCCTGGGCGAGGGCCTAGAAGCAGCTCAGGTCCTACCTGATGCCTATGTGCTTGAAGTCTCTAGCCCTGGGGTTTCGAACCAGCTTGAAACCGACCGTGACTTTGTCGTTTTTAAGGGATTTGCCATCGAAGTCACGTTGCACACCCCCCATAAGGGCAAAAAAATATGGATAGGCACCCTGCTAGAGCGCACAGAACACAAGCTAGCCATTAGCCAACGAGGCCGCCGCATTTCCCTACCCAACGAGTTAATAGAGTCGGTACTGCTAAGTAATCAAGTTGAAGCCTAGATCCCGATCAGCCCAGCCGCCCACAGTCAGCCGCCGCTAGAACATTAGCCGTTAGGATATCAGGCCTTACATCTGCACCATTATTACTTTTATTAGCCCTGCAAGCCTATTTGCTTAAGGAGGAGAGAGCCCATGTCAATGGTAAGTCTGCCTAGCTTACAAGAAATGATCGAAGGTATTAGCCGTGAGCGCAACCTCCCACGTTCGGCCGTTGAACAAGCCCTACGGGAGGCTCTTCTCAAAGGTTATGAACGCTACCGTCGAACTCGCCGGATGGATAGCAATCAGTTTGACGAAGATTATTTTGAAAATTTCTCTATTGAGCTGGATCCAGAAGAAGAAGGCTTCAGGGTCCTATCTAGCAAAATGATTGTCGAAGCCGTTGACAATCCTGACCACCAAATTTCTTTAGCTGAAGTAGTCGAAGTCGCACCAGAGGCCCAAATAGGCGACGAAGTAGTCCTAGATGTTACCCCTGAGCAGCGCGACTTTGGCCGGATGGCAGCCATTCAGACCAAGCAGGTTTTGGCCCAAAAACTACGCGATCAGCAACGGCGCTTGATTCAAGAAGAGTTTCAAGATCTTGAAGGAACTATCTTGCAAGCGCGCGTCCTGCGGTTTGAGCGACAGTCTGTGATTATGGCAGTCAGTAGCGGCGTTGGCCAACCCGATGTCGAAGCTGAATTACTCAAACGTGATCAGCTGCCCAATGACAACTATCGGGCCAACGCCACATTTCGAGTGGCGCTTAAAAAAGTCTCTGAGGGCTCTCATCGAGGGCCTCAACTACTCGTTTCCCGTGCAGATGCCAGCTTAGTCGTCGAATTATTTTCTAACGAAGTCCCCGAAATCGAAGACGAGGTGGTACGCATCGTTGCCGTTGCTCGGGAGGCTAATCCCCCCTCTCGGTCGGTGGGTCCAAGAACCAAAATTGCGGTTGATACCTTAGAAAGGGAAGTTGATCCCGTCGGTGCCTGTATTGGTGCACGGGGATCTCGCATTCAGGTAGTTGTCAACGAGCTGCGGGGTGAAAAAATCGATGTAATCCGCTGGTCACCGGACCCCGCCACCTATATTGCCAATGCATTGAGCCCTGCCCGCGTGGACGAGGTGCGACTGATGAATCCAGAAGATCGTCAGGCCCATGTTCTAGTCCCAGAAGATCAGCTCAGCCTAGCGATTGGCAAAGAGGGTCAAAATGTACGCCTAGCGGCGCGTCTCACCGGATGGAAAATTGATATTAAAGACTCAGCTAAATATAACTACGACGCTGAAGATGAGAAAGTCAGGGCTCAACTAGAGGTTAAACGCCAACAAGAGGAAGCGGAAGCTGCCGCCCGCGCCGCCCAAATGGAAGCCATCAAAGCAGCGAATCTCGCTGCTGCCGCTGCTGCTGAGGAAGCAGAAGAAACTAGCGTGGACGATGCCGATGAATCACCAGAGGCCATCGAAGAGACCTCGTCCGAAGAAACTGCGCCCACTGAAGACACTCCTGCTTACGACGAGGAAGACGCCCCTGCTTACGAAGAGGAATAGGAAAAATCATTATTATGCAGCGCAACTATCGCCGCTGTGTGAGCTGCCGTCGGGTGGCTCACCGAGATGATTTGTTGAGAGTCGTTCGAACTTATCCGACAGGAGCGGTGCAATGTCATTACGGCATGGGCCGCTCAGCCTATCTCTGCCCTCAGGTAGAATGCTTGAGCGTGGCCCACAAAAAAAATCGACTTGGGCGTGCGCTCAAAGCCATGGTCCCAGATGCCGTGTACCAGAATTTATATCAAGTCATTGCATCAGCTGATTGATGTAACTGCAAATTGCGACCTTTTCCTAGGTCATCTCAATCGTTTTTTGAGCTGATGCTAAGGTAATATTTAAGACCTGTGCTAATTTTCAGTCGAAAAATACTGAGCTTGCCAGAATACTATTGAACAAAGATGGAACGAATATCTATATTGATCGATGTACACTATGGCCACATTTGTACCGACAGTCGATAGAATTTAGATATTGCCCATATGCCCAAGGGTAAGATGTATTGTCGTTTCGATAAGGGCAGTAAGTCTATGTGACACCTTACTTCAACAATTTGCGAGGAATATTTGGATGAACAATGGCAAAGTCAGGATATATGAGTTATCTCGGGAGTTAGATTTAGACAATAAAGATATTCTGACCATCTGTGAACGTTTAGACATTGCAGTAAAAAGTCACAGCAGCACTATCACTGAATCAGATGCGGGACGGATTCGTGCGGCTGCGGCAGGAGAACCTAAGCGTTCCTTAAATAAACCAACACCCAAACCAAAGCAAAAACCCACGCTGTCAAAGCCGAAAGCACCTAATCGACCGGTGCGAAAGCAGCAAATTTTAGAAATTCGTCGCCATCAGCCATCGGAAGCTCGGCCACCAGCAAAACAACCTAAGGCTCAAACAAGCTCTACACCAGAGTCTTCGGAAAATTTACGACAGCCTCCCAGTCGTCCAGGGCGCCCTAAGCCAGCGATCCGGCCACCTCAAAAGCCTGTTTCTCGTCCGGCAGCGGCTGCGGCTGGTGCAGACGACTCCTCTAATGAGGAAACTACGGCTCCTGGACCACAAATCATTCAGCCCAGGTTGGTATCTCCTCCATCTCGACCTCAGGCTCCACGACCAAAATCCGCATCGCGCAGTGAGTCGGGCTCGGATGACTTCACTAGAGAGTCCGGATCTGCTAAGCCAAAGCCGACTTTACTCAAAGAAAAGCCTAGCTTAAAGCCTAAGCCCGTCATTGAGATTCGGCGACCGAAGCCAAGCTCGCCGGGAGGTGAGTCTAATGACGAAGACGTTACAGCTACTGAAGACAACGATACGCCTACACTAGCCGCAGCGCCTCGACGTCCCGACTTGCGGCGTCCTTCAGCACCACCACGTCCACCTAAACGGGGTAAAGGCCGCAACGACAACAGCGAAGAAGAGGAAATGCGGCAACGGGCCAGTAAAAATGCGACGAAGAAACGTCGTGCTCAGCGTTTAGATGACGATGAGGATATCGACGAGCTTGCGTCTGGTGTGTCGGGTTCCTCTGGTGCTACGCCCATTAGTATCTCGCTGATGCGGCCACCCAAGCCTAAATCTCGACAGTCTCCTGCCAAGCCTGCTGCTGTAAAAAGCCGCTCTATGCCGAGTCGTGGAGGATCGTCGCGCAGCAATAATCGTCGCGATCGCAAAGTCGAGGTTGTCGCAGAAAAGCCCGAACTGATTGTTCTCACCAACGGTTTAACCGTACATGAACTGGCTCAAGAAATTAAAGAACCTGAAACTGAAGTCATTAAGTTTCTATTCTTTAAGGGCATTGCCACTAACATCAACCAAACTTTGGACATTCCCACTGCCAAGATGGTGGCCGAAGCGTTTGAGATTGAAGTGGAAACGGCTGAAGCTGAGTCAGAAGCCAAGAAAGTAACTGAGATGCTCGACGAGGCTGACTTAGAAAGCCTGAAGCCTCGTCCCCCTGTGGTTACCATCATGGGGCACGTTGACCACGGTAAAACGTCGCTATTGGATGCCATTCGTGAAGCCAAGGTTGCCAGCGGTGAGGCGGGTGGTATCACCCAGCATATTGGTGCCTATCACGTTGATGTTCAGCACGACGGTAGAGATCGGCAGGTCGTGTTCTTAGACACTCCAGGTCACGAAGCCTTTACAGCCATGCGGGCTCGAGGAACTCGCGTAACTGATATCGCTGTGCTCGTCGTCGCTGCCGATGACGGTGTTCGCCCTCAGACCATCGAAGCCATCAGCCATGCAAAGGCTGCTCAGGTGCCCATTGTGACAGCCATCAATAAAATTGATAAGGAAACAGCCAGCGCCGATCGAGTCAAGCAAGAGTTAATGGAGCATGGCCTAGTTCCTGAGGAATGGGGTGGAGACAGCATCATGGTACCTGTAAGTGCCATCACTGGCGAAAATCTCGACCTGCTGCTAGAAATGCTCCTCTTGCAGGCAGAAGTTGAAGATCTCCATGCCAATCCTGACAGACTTGCCAAAGGTACCGTCATTGAAGCTAACTTGGACAAGGCTCGAGGACCAGTAGCCACACTCCTTGTACAAAATGGCACCCTAAAGATTGGGGATTCCATGGTGGTAGGCTCTGTCTTTGGTAAAGTGCGAGCCATGCTCGATGATCGTCTCAATCGGGTAGAGGCAGCCTCACCGTCCTTTGCTGTCGAGGTTTTGGGGCTTAATGATGTCCCCCAAGCTGGTGACGAGTTTGAAGTCTTCCCATCAGAAAAAGAAGCCCGCAGTGTTGCCGATAGCCGAGCTATTGATCAGCGTCAGTCACGTCTACAGCAAGCGATGGCATCCCGCCGCGTCACCCTCAATACGCTGTCTGCACAGGCCCAAGAAGGTGAGCTTAAGGAACTCAACATCCTGCTAAAAGCGGATGTTCAAGGTTCATTAGAAGCGATACTGGCATCCCTGCAGCAACTCCCCCAGGACGAAGTACAAATTCGTGTGCTCATGGCTGCTCCAGGAGAAATTAGTGAAACTGACGTGGATCTCGCAGCCGCTAGTGGAGCCGTCATCATTGGCTTTAATACCACTCTAGCGCCTGGTGCTCAACAGGCTTCTGATCGTCTAGGTGTGGATATTCGTGACTATGACATCATCTATAAGCTTCTTGAGGATATTGAAGGGGCGATGGAAGGTCTACTCGAACCGGAGCTAGTCGCAGAAGAGCTAGGTGAAGTGGAAGTTCGTGCCGTATTCCCGGTCCGCAAGGGGTCTGTAGCTGGCTGCTATGTGCTATCTGGAAAAGTCACGCGCAACTGCAAAATCCGAGTCATGCGAGGTGGTTCTCAAGTGTACGAAGGCAATCTCGATTCACTCAAGCGTATGCGTGATGATGTGAAGGAAGTAGCCTCTGGCTTCGAATGCGGTATCGGTGTCGATAAGTTTAACAACTGGCAAGAGGAAGATCGGATCGAAGCCTTTAAGCTGGTAACGAAGCGACGGACTCTAGCTGGACGTTCCTAGGTTGGAGCATCCAACATCAGGTTCATCAACTAATCAATAGAAACGTAAGTCCTTGCTGACGATCACATGATCTTTGGCAAGGGCTTATGTTTTCAACATATACAACAGGTACGATACGATACAAACCGTGACCATAGGCACAGCATGTCTTGTGTAGCTGCGTTATCGTATAGAAAGATAAATGCGGGTAAACCTATGGCCAATACATCATCTACTGTATCCAGCTCTGAAAATACGAATGTATGGTTAAGCCTACAACGCGCTATCTGTGATAGCCCTGGGTTTCAACGGTGGAAATCTGAGCTGCCTAACAAGACCCTGGATACAACGCCCTTAGAACAGTTAGTCAGGCGATATTTGAGAGAAACCTTGGAAACTCTTGCCTACTAGCCAGATTTCACTACCACTTATACACAACCATATTGATGCCCCCTAGCGGCAAACGATACTAGGGGGCATCAATATGGTTGCTTTAGCTATCAGTTTAAACTTAAAAGGGCACCTATCCGAAGATAGGTGCCCTTAAGACTAAGCTAGGTCACAAAACCAAGGCAACTAGGCGTTGATCTGAGGAGCAACCATTGCAACAGGTGCAGCTTCACCAGCAGCCAAGTCTAGAGGGAAGTTGTGAGCGTTACGCTCGTGCATAACTTCCATACCCAGGTTGGCACGGTTGATCACGTCAGCCCAGGTGCTGACAACGCGACCCTGAGAGTCGATGATCGACTGGTTGAAGTTGAAACCGTTCAAGTTAAACGCCATGGTCGAAATACCCAGTGCAGTGAACCAGATACCGACGACAGGCCAAGCACCCAAGAAGAAGTGCAAGGAACGGCTGTTGTTGAAGGATGCATATTGGAAGATCAGACGACCAAAGTAGCCGTGGGCTGCAACGATGTTGTAAGTCTCTTCTTCCTGACCAAACTTGTAACCGTAGTTCTGAGACTCGACTTCAGTGGTCTCACGAACCAAGGAAGACGTAACCAGAGAACCGTGCATAGCGGAGAACAAAGAACCGCCGAAGACGCCAGCCACACCTAACATGTGGAAGGGGTGCATCAGGATGTTGTGCTCAGCTTGGAAAACAAGCATGAAGTTGAACGTACCGGAAATACCGAGAGGCATACCATCAGAGAACGAACCCTGACCGATGGGGTAGATCAAGAAGACTGCCGTTGCGGCTGCTACGGGAGCAGAGTAAGCAACACAGATCCAAGGACGCATACCCAAGCGGTAGGAAAGTTCCCACTCACGACCCATGTAGCAGAAAACGCCGATGAGGAAGTGGAAAATAACCAGCTGGTAAGGGCCACCGTTGTACAACCACTCATCAAGGGAAGCAGCTTCCCAGATGGGGTAGAAGTGTAGGCCGATAGCGTTAGAGGAAGGGATAACAGCACCAGAGATGATGTTGTTACCGAGAATCAAAGAACCAGCAACGGGCTCACGGATACCGTCGATGTCAACGGGAGGAGCGGCGATGAAGGCAATTACGAAGCAAGCAGTGGCAGCCAGCAGTGTGGGAATCATCAGAACGCCGAACCAGCCTACGTAGAGGCGGTTTTCGGTACTGGTGATCCACTCACAAAACTGATCCCACAGGTTAGCGCTAGAGCGCTGCTGTAGAGTAGTCGTCATGATTTATGAATCCTATGATTATTGTCAAGGTATGAAAGTAGGCTCGATGTCCTACCTGTATCTATATTAAAAGAAAAAACTACTTTTGTAAACTTTTTCATCTTCGTAGAATTTTTGCTTCGGCCCATTACAGCTGTCAGGCAAGCATTGACCGGTATTTATGCAGAGATAAAAAACCTTAAAATTAAATGGCCTAGAGCGTTTTTAGTCTCATATTCTGTAGCGCTAGCTCTGACCAATCCCACGGGATTATGGAAGACCTTAGAATAATTTCTTAAGCCCTGGCATTAGAAGTAGATACTTCTAATTTTGTAAATTTTTAGAAACATGTGGGATGGATGTGGCTCAACCGATTACTTATAGTCCGGCTTATACCCTCGTACCTACCTATGAATGCTTCAACCGCTGCAGCTACTGCAATTTTCGGGTCCAGCCTGGAACGGATTACTGGCTGACCTTAGAGCAAGCCAAACGTAAGCTCAATACGATCAAGGCCATAGAGGTGCTGATCCTAAGTGGGGAAGTCCATCCCCAAAGCCCACGACGCCCCCACTGGCTGCAGCGGATTTATGAGCTTTGCCAACTGGCAATTGCAGATGGGTTTTTACCCCATACCAATGCTGGGCCTCTCAGTTTTGAAGAAATGCAGCAGCTCAGAGAGGTGAATGTGTCCATGGGGTTGATGCTTGAGCAGCTGACGCCTTCACTATTAGATAGTGTCCATCGCCATGCACCTAGCAAATATCCCAAGATTCGGCTGCAACAGTTACATTGGGCGGGGCAGTTACAGATTCCATTTACGACGGGCCTACTTCTAGGCATTGGCGAAACTGAAGCAGATTGGGAAGAAACATTGGTTGAGATCGCAACCCTACACCAACAATATGGCCATATTCAAGAAGTCATCCTTCAACCCCATCAGCCTGGAGAGCATCAGTCCTTCACAGGGAGAGCCTGTGACGATGCCACGTTACTCAAGGCTGTGGGTTTGGCTCGCCGCATATTACCCACCGATATCATTATCCAAATCCCACCTAATCTGGTGCAGTCTTCCGAGATGCTGATAGCCTGCCTCGATGCTGGGGCTCGAGACTTGGGCGGCATCGGTCCTTTAGATGAAGTTAATCCCACCTATCCCCACCACACCCTAAAAACCTTGGCTAGCCTATTAGAGTCCCATAGCTATACCCTGACTCCCCGGCTACCTTTATATCCTCAATATGATGGTTGGCTCCCACCCACTCTGCAAAAAAAAGTCCAGCCGTGGCGAGCACGGCTGGCAGCAGTCGGTAAAAATGATTGAGGTCAGAAGCAGTTAGAAGCAATCCGACAAAAGGCTTTTAAATGCGCCCCCGCAACATCTGCGCCATTTCATTCTGGCGGGGCGACATTTCTAGCGCCGTTTCCTCAGTAATACGTCCTGACTCGTATAAGGAATAGAGCGACTGATTCATCGTACACATACCGTCAAAGGTACACTTCGGCAGTAGCGCTTCCACTTCATCCAGCTGCCCTCGCTGAATGTAGTCCTTAATGGCATCGGTATTGATCAGAATTTCATGGAATGCCGCCCGCTTTCCATCAGTGGTTCGGCATAGTCCCTGGGCGACAACAGCCACTAAAGACTCAGCAATCGAGATGCGCACTGCACTCTGCTGTTCAGGCTCATACATACCTAAAATACGCTCTACCGTCTTCACAGCACTATTGGTGTGCAGGGTACCAAACACAAGGTGACCGGTTTGTGCAGCTTTTAAGGCAATATCGACGGTTTCGCGATCGCGAATCTCACCAATCAAAATCACATCCGGATCTTCACGCAGAGATGCCTTGAGAGCGTTCTTAAACTCCAGAGTATGGATGCCGACCTCACGCTGTTTGATCAAAGACATGCGGCTACTATGAACAAATTCCACCGGGTCTTCGATGGTAATAATATTCTTCGGCATATCTGTATTGACATAGTCAATCATCGCCGCTAACGATGTGGACTTACCCGATCCCGTTGGTCCCGTTACCAGTACCAGCCCCTTGTGATAATGACAAATATCCTTGAGGACTACCGGCAAATTGAGCTGATCAATCGTCAGGATTTTGACTGGGATCAAACGCATGACCAAGGATGGACCCCGTAGCGTATTAAAGATATTGATCC